>NZ_JBQERA010000029.1:0-10201 GCF_053813445.1 Actinokineospora lacus | reverse complement strand
CACGAGACCCGACGCTTCCTGCGACGCCGCCAACGCCAACCGCACATCGTCCGCGGCTACTTCCGTGCCCCACACGTCCGCTACGCCGACACATAGGCAACCTAATACTTTCGCCTCAATATCTCTACCGGTGGCCCCGGCGCAACGAGCGCGGTCATGTCAACGGCTACGTGTGGGCGTACTCCGCCGACACCGACGCACTGCGGGCGACGTTGGAGGAAATCGCGCCCGAGGTCGTGCGACGCGCCACCGTTTCCGGCTCACCCGTCGATGGTTCACCCGGCGACGGCGCCGACCAGCCGAAACAGAGTGAACCCGCAGGTCGCACCGTTTCCGGTTCAACCGGTGACGGCTCACACGCAAACATAAGAAGGACTGTTCGTAAGAAGAACGAGAAGAAGAACGAGTCGAGCGCGCCCCGCGGGCGCTCGCCCCTGCCGCCGGAGTGCGGACAGTGCGACGCTCGGCCGGGAGATCCAGTCAGTGCCAGGGTGCTTTGGGTCGACGAGGACGGCACCCGGTCCACCCCGTGCCCGCGCTGCGCGCCGCGACGGTCACGAGGTGCGCGATGAGCGGGCGTGTCTACCTCGCCTTCCGGGAGCCGGACACCAGGTTCCATCCAAATGGTTGGCTTTCTCCGGCGGATTGCTTGAAGGACCGGGCTGAGGCCGAGCGGCTACGCGATGCGACGAACCTGGGTTCCAGGCGGAATGCCGCGAGGCGTCATACCTGGCACGTCACCGACTGCCCTGGTGAGGACTGCGGGGTGCGGCGATGACCACGGCACTTCCGGTTCCCGAGCCGGACGACGACGAGGTGCGGCGCGCGGTGGCGGAGATGGAGCGGTATGTCGCCGGGCAGGCTCCGGCAGTGCCCGACGCAACTCCTGTCGTCGAGCCACTGACCACCAAGCGGGTCCGGGAGTTGCGCGCCGAGGTGGACGAGGCCAACGCACTGTTGGAGTTGCAGGCCGACGCCGCACCCCTACTGCTCGACACCGACCGGGTGCGGCGCAGCCGCAAACGTGCCGCGGAGGCCGCCCGGCTGCACGCGCTGGCCCAGGATCCGGCGGCGCGGGCCTGGCTGGCAGCGCGAGTGCGCCTGGTGCTCACCGTGGTGGCGTTGGCCGCGCTTGTCGGTGCGTTGGGCTGGTCGACCACGGGTGTGCACCACACGCTCACCCGGTCGATGACCGAGCGGGGTGCGGCGTGGTGGGGCGCGTGGGCAGTGGAGCCGGTGATCTCGGCGGTGCTGCTGGTGGTGGTCGGGGCACGGGCATTCCTGACAACCCGTGGCCGGATACTGCGTCACCCGCATCTGACGGTGGTCGAATACGGAGCACTGACGGTGACGCTGACGCTGAACGTGTGGCCGTACCTGCCGTGGGTCTCGGTGCCGTGGGCACGGTTCGACGCGATGCAGCTCCTCGCGCACGCCATCGGCCCACTGGTGGCGGTCGGCGCGGTGGCGGTCCTGCCGGTGATCTGGTCGGCGTTCGCGGACCTGGACCATGGCCTCCCGGTAGGCCCTACTGCCGCGCCTACCGGCCCGGAGTACAGCGGAAACACCTCCTATGAGTGCGATGTAGAGCAGGGGGCTACCAAGAATCGGACAGCCCTACTGGTCGCCCGCGCCCGGCGAATGATCGCCGCTGGCCAATTGCCCGCCGACCCGTCCGCGACCCGACTGCGAGAGGCATTGGCATGCGGCACCGACGCGGCCCGCGAGGTCCGCGACGCCCTGCGCGGGGTGCGGCATGAGTCTGACGCGTAGTTGGCGAGAGATCCCGTTCCCGAATGCCATCGGGCATACGTGGATGGACGCCCCCAAACAGCTCACCTCGCACAAGGAGGTGGGCCTGCTGCTGGGCGCGGACAGCGAGACGGAGCTGTCCGCCGGGATGCGATGACCGTACGGACCCACGCGTCGTGGTCGAGGGGACACCGAAGCTGCTCGGCGAGGAGCTGGCCCGCGCCGAGGTGTCGTCGGCGGGCACGCGGCGCATGGAGGGCCACTCGAACCTCGGCGCGGTGGTCTACGTGGACGCGGTGCAGTCCGCGATCAGAGGCTGACGGGCATCGACACACGGGCCGGAACGGGCAGCACGACCGGGTTCCGGCCACCGGCGCTCTGCCGACCCCTCACGACTGCTTTAGAAACCCGCGAGAGGCATTGAGATCAACCGCACGGCTACTTGCCACTCAACACCTTCGAGCCGTTACACCACCGGACCGCCTTGAACATGAGCCCGGTAGGAGAAGTGCTGCCCCACCGGTCGTTCATCCTGGTGTTCGAGACCGAGGTCCGATGAGACGGTCACTTGAGCGGCCGCAGCACTCCCCGTCGTTGCAGCTCCTTGACGTGCTCAGCGGAGCGTACCGGTGCGGTGCCGCCGCGGATCAGAACGCCTGCTTCGATGTTGTGGCGCGCTCCGGAAGCGGTCAGGTTCGCGCTGCCGAGGAAAAGCACCTGCCGGTCCGCCACCAGGATCTTGGCGTGCTGTCGGGCACCCCGTTCCTCCCGCTGGTCCAGCGGCCAGTGCCAGAGTCTCACGGCCATGGACCTAGCCAGTTCCGAGAAAGCTTGGGCTGGCTCGGGACCGGTCAGCAGACCACCGGCGCCTTGGATCGTCTCCACCACGATGTCCACCTCGACTCCGCGCCCCGCCGCCGCGCGCAGAGCCGCAGTCAACGGCTTGTAGGCAGCAGCGGAATAGGTCATCGCCAGCACCTCCGTCGTCGCCTGCCCGACAACGGACACCAACACCTGGGCAGTTGACCGGACCGGTACCCCGGGGGTCGGTGGTCCACTCCATACCGGCTGCACCTCTGTCAGTTCCCGCTGCCGCGTCCAGGCGGCTACGAAGCCGCGCAGGTACATCGCCACCTCGCCAGCAGGTATGCCCGCGAGGTCAACGGCGTTCAACAGGCGGCGGACGGTAGGTCCCGCGGTACGCATCCGGATCGCATGCAGGATGTACTCCCAACTGCGTCCCTCGGCCAACTGCCCCGCCAGGTCCTTGGCCTGGGCGGGTCCGAGCACGGCGACCGCCTCGGCGGCTGCCGTCTCGAACTCCGCTCTGCTCAACCCGTCAACTCCTTCGGGGACAGCACGATGGACGGGTCGTCGCCGATCGGCACGAGGAAGCTCCGGTCGAGGAAGCGGTTGCCTCGCTCGCAAGTCGTCTCCGAGACGAAGAGGCAGACGTGGCAGGCAGCACCGTGCAGAAAATCGGCAGGGGCCTGGGGAAGCCGCTCCGCGCACAGCGGGTCCGAAGAGCAGTGGCGGGCTCCGCTCAAGGCGCTGCGCACGATCCGTTCGAAGTGTTCCTCCTCCGCCAGGGTCACCAGGCCGCCGAGAGTACCTTCGGAGTCCGGCACGGCGGTGTAGATGAGGATGCCGGTGCGGGGGTCATCCTCAGTGCCTGCGTAGATTCGCTCCGCAAGGCTGGCCGAGCTGTAGCCACAATCGAGCGCGATCGCCCTGATCAGCAGGTGCGACAGGGTGTGCAATGCGATGTAACGTTCGCCGGGCCAGCCACGCTCCGGATCGAACGCACCGATGAGCCGATCAGAACGGCGGTTGATTCGGAAACGCTTGTAGGACTCCAGGTGGGCGATCATCTGCGCCGACTTCTCGACCCGGGTGACCCAGTCGGCGACCAGTCCTTCGTCGAGCCTGAGAAAGATCCCCTCACCGCGGACCTCGCTCGCCGGTATCCACTTCTGCGAAGTGCGGCTGAGTTTGACCCGGGTGACCAGGTCGGGGTCTTCCGGGTCCGGGGCATCGAGGCGCGTGAACCCGATCAGGGCGCGGGCTTCACGCAACCTTTCGACCTGACGGACGTGCGAGAACAGGCCGGTGAGCGAGGCGGGTACGGGGACATGCGCCAAGGCGAAGTCATCGGTGGGATTAGGCACCTTGGCTGCTGAGAGCGTTTCCCACTCCGGGGTCAAAAGGTCTTCCTGACCGACCTTTTCCGGCGTGGCCGTTCCTGCTTGAGCAGCATGTCGAGCCTGCACGGCGGCGATCAAGGCGGTCGAGTCATGATCTTTGATATAGCTGAACAGGGGGATGTCGACCAGCAGGTCGTAGACGTCCTGATTGGTCACTTTTCGCAGTTCATCCCACCGTGCCTCGACCAGCTTCGCCAGCCCTTCGTTACCGGTCTGCGGCAACGCGAGAGCGCTGAGCGTGATCGGGAACCACTGGTTGGAGGCACCAGCCACCAGCAGCATCGCTGACTGGTCACACCCTTCGTTGTCGAAGGAATCCAAATGCGGGTGCCGGCCCCGGCAGGCTGGCAGGTTCTGCTCGCCCTGCACACCCTGGGCTTCCTGGATGTTGCGGCGAGTGCCACACGGGGTGCAGCTGATGGTGACCCTGGCCGCCTGGTTGCCACCGTGGTCGAACATCTTCATCCGCGGCACGGAGACCCCTTTGGAACAGGATCCGCCGTGGTGGACGAAGGCGACGTAGGGGAACTCGTCGAGGTGCCCGGCAGTGCAGGCGAGCAGGAAGCGGGCGGCGACGGCTAGCGGTTCCTTTTTCCTCGTTCCACAGCTCACATGAGTGAACCTGGCCTCATGCGGGGCTCTCGGCACTGAGTTGACGAAGCGGAACGTGCCCGAATCGAGCGACCCCAGTTCGTTGCATGCGGTACATCGCAGCCATTGCGGGAACGGCATGACCGGCGCACCGATCTGCTGGGCAGCCTCGCCCTTGGGGTCCTGGTCCGCACCCTCCATCCACGGGGCTGACCGAAGCTCGGTGATCTGGTCCGAACCATAGAGTTGTAGCGCGCGGTTGACGGCGGTGCGGAGTCGCGGTTCGTCCACGTGGTAGCCGTGTACCCCACCGTAGGTCCACGACTCCAGTCCTTTGACCAAGACGGAGAAGTTCGGCAAGTCGACCAGTGAGCCGATGCCGCCGGTGTACATCAGGTGGCTGGGTCGCGCCGCGCCAACTCTGCGGTAGTACGCGCCGCTCATTCCTGTGCCCCTTCCGCGTTGCGATTCGCATCGCTCGGCGGCCTGAAGCACCACGCCGGACCGCTTTGTCCAGCGAAGTTACCGCCCCCGGGAAAGAGTAGATTGATCTCGTTCTCCGTCTCGCGCATGGACTGCGGTACCGTCAACTCGTCCCACCGACCGCCATCTGCGTTCTTCAGCAGCCTAGCAACATTTTGATCCTTGAGTTTCTTCTCTTTGTAACCGAGGCTGGCTTCGATCTCCCGCCGGTTGCGCCAAGAGTCCTTGAGCGCCTCGATCCGCTCCTTGAAATAGCCCCGAGCTAGCTCGCCCCTGACCGCCTCGGCTCGGTCCAGCAGGCGCTTCTCGACCTGCTGGACGATCGGTCCGTCGAGGTCGAGCGTCCCGGCGTCGAGGTTGTGCGAGTGCTCGAAGGCAGCGTGTCGGAGAGCGGCGATGTACGTGGGCGCGGTGCCCCGATCCAACGCCCGCCGGGTGTAGGGCGTGACGGACAAGGCTTCCACCTGGCGGTAGAAGGTCGAGTGATAGTGCTCGAAGTCCTCGAAATGGGCCAGGTCCCGCGGTCTGGTCCAGTTGTAGAGGGTAACGACGAGGCCGGGCCGCCCCGGGTCACGTCCCACGCGGGAGGATGCCTGGATGTACTCGGCGGTGTTCTTCGGTTGACCGACCACCATCATCAGTCCGAATCGCGACACGTCGACGCCGACCTGCAGCATCGAGGTGGCCAGCACCGCGTCGACGCCCTTGTGGTCCGGAGTTGCCCCTTGGCCGCGGGGCTTGCGAGGCGGCTTGCCGTTGAGCGCGTCGGCCACCTCCGCGGCGAAGGCCCGGCGCCGCAGGCTGGTGTCGTGCTCCGGGTCGAAGCCCGTCTCCAACCTGCGCAAAGCCGTGTTGATGTCCGCCGAGGAAACCCGTGAGGTCAGCTCCTGGATCGTGAGCATCCCGGATTTGGTGACGATGCGATCGGCAATCCCCTTGGCTGTACCGTTGCGGCGTACCCGGGTGGTGATGTCGTCGTCCAGGTACCGACGCATACCTGCCAGCTCGCGAGTGGCGTTGAAGTAGCCGACCAGGGTCATGTAGGGGTCCGCGGGAGACCCGTACTGGTCGAACAGGTCCTGCCCGGCCAGCAGCAGGATCTCCGCGAGCCTGATCTCGGCGGCCTTGATGCGGAAGCCGTGGGCACAGACGCCCAGGTAGCGGCGGCCAGGCTGGTCCTTGGTCACGGGGACCTGGAGTGAGAAGAAGGTGTTTCCCGCATCGACCACCTGGGGCGGGAAGACCGCGACCTTGCGTCCGAACACCCCGAGCACCTGTTCGGCAGCGCGCTTGGTGGTTGCGGTGGAGGCGATGATCTTAGGTCCGACCTCGTGCACAGTGCCTTCCCGATCGGTGTAGGACCAGGTGCACAGTTGGTCGACCGCTGCCTCGAACAAGCCGACCGTCGTACCCAGCGCACCGGAGATCAGGTGCAGCTCGTCCTGGATGATCAGATCCGGCGGGCGCAGTCGGGTAACGGGTTGTGAGACGACCTTGTCCAAGCCACCCTTGGCTTTGCCGCCGCGTTTGTTCTGGTGGTGGCTGCCGCAGCCGATTTCCTGGTCCAAGTCCCCGTGCCGGTAGCCGTGCCGGGGGCACAGCTGGGAGACCCGGCCGAAGAGCGAGCCTGCCCAACCTCGCCAGGGCAGCTGGGCAAGCTTGTCGACCGTGGCGATCAGCAGGCTGGGGACGAGTCGGTAAATCTCCTCGTCCACAGTGAGGATCGGCAGGCCCTCGTTCGGCGAGAGGCGCCGGGAGAAAGGGCAGGCGTCCTTGCCCTCACCTCGGGGGCAGTAGACGAAGACGCGACGAAGGTCGTCATCGGTGGCCAGGTCGCGATGGGCGCGTAAGCCCTCCCCGCACCAGGGGCAACTGAGCACCTGCAAGGCGCGAGCGGCCTTGCCGTGCCCTGCCTCCCGCGCTTCGGCGATCTGCTCGGCGGCTTCCTTGTACCAGTTCGGGGACACCGTGCCGCCGACCCACATGCCGATACGAAAGGGGGTGGCTCCCCATCGGCGATCGGGAGCCGTGACCCAAGCACCGGTCTCGTCGCGCACCCCGTCGTATGCCTCGCGACGCAGCACCTCGGCTGCGCAAACCAGCGCGGCTGCACGCTGAAACTGCTGTGCGGTGAGAAGCCGCAGGGTGTAGCGCATCAGGACAGCGACACCGGCTTCGCCGCTGCGGGCATCCAGACCAGTGCCGAGGGTTCCCTGGAGGCGGCGCAGCGCGAAGGTGTACGCGGCCAGGCCGAGGTATGCCTCGGTCTTGCCACCACCGGTGGGGAAGAAGAGCAGATCGACCAGTGCCTCGTGACCGGTGCCGCGGTGGGGGTGCGCGGGGTCGCTGAGGGAGGCGAGGTTCAGCAGGACGAATGCGAGCTGGAAGGGGTACCAACTCGCCGCCGCTTCGCCCTTGCTGTCGATTTCCGCCTTGGCTTGCCGGTACGTCAGCGAGCCGTCCTCGGAAGCCGCGCGCAGGTTGACCAGAGCGGTGTTGCGCCGCTGAAGCGCCATCGCCTGGTTAGCGAAGCGGAAAGCTTCAAGTGCGAGAGGGTCGGAGAGCAGGGTGTCGATGCCCTCAGAGATCCGTGCACAGATGTCCTGAGCCTCGTCGATGGCCACTTCGGCGCTAGTCTTCAGCTCCTCGGGAAGCCTCTGCGCGTCCGTGCGCTGCTGGACAAGCCAGGTCGCGTAACCGTCCGAGAGCGGTCGAAGGGCGGTGACGAGCTGCTCGCAGTGCAGGGGAACCGCAAGGGCGGCAAGCTTGTCCATGGAGAGTTCGAGGCCGGTCAGGAGGACTTGTCGCTTGACACCGGGCGCAGTGGTCGCGGCAACGTCGTAAGCGGGTAGCCAGGTGGTGACGAGTTCGTACGCGCGGCGTTCACCCTTCCGCACCTCGGAGTGCACAGCCACATTGCGGCCAACGGCATGCCGTAACTGGTCGCGGTAGAGCAGCCTCAGGCGACGCTCCTCGGGATCTTCGGGCGCACGTCGGGCGTTACCAGGGAGCAGAGGGTCATCGATCGGCAGGAAGACGGCGGCCCCATCAGTCGAGCCGGTGACTTCGAGCTTGGTCTGGAAGAGCCAGTTGGCGTCACGCAGGTCGCGCGACTCGTCCAGCGCATTGACGAGAGCGATCTCCACGACGCGCAGCTCCGTGCCACTTTCGCCGTCGGAACCCTCGATCCGACTTCGGACCTTGACCCGGAGCTGGACCGATGGATGGTCAACGTGCTCGCCCTCCAAGAGGTAAGGCTCCTGGTCACCGACGGTGGTCACGGCGATCTGCCGTTCGTGACTGACCGGTCGACGGGCCCAGCGACGGGTGGGTCGGGCGGAGTCGGACAGTGACTCGCTCTGGGTGTAGCTCCCCCAGGAAGCCACGATGTTGATCTCGCCGATCGAGGCGGGAACGACGAAGGACAGTCCCATGGAGGACGCCCAGATCCGGCCGGCCACCTGTGGTGTGAGCAGCTCCGGGAGTTCGGCGTCTAGACCGTCCCCTTCGCCGCTAAACCTGGCTCCGTCGTCATCGTCTTGCGCCGCCTTACGGGCCGCCGCGTTGTGGTCCTTGGCCTCAGCGGGGATGCGCTTCGGCCCCAGCATGCCGACGAGGTAGCGGTCCAGGGGCCCAGCTGAGTGGGGTGCGAGTTCTTCGAACTCGCCGTCCCAAGGGCCGAGAAGATCGCGGGAGATGTACTTCTCCAGCGCGCTCCGCACGTCGTGCGAGTCGCCAGCCAGGAAACTCTGCGGCACCTCGTCGATGGGATGCGGTACCGCGAAGTCCTTGGCGTCAGGCTGCTGGTCGGGCATGAATGGAGTCCTCTCCCGTCCGGCGGGTACTGGTGCGCTGAGGGTATCGACCGCGCAAGCGTGGTGCGGATCTCCGTAAATATCGAGCACAGCTCAATTCCGCACGCCATGCGCTGCCTAGCCCACAACCCGAGGAAAGTTCATTTTGCAGTTGTCCTGCTTTGACGAACAGGATCACAAGTCGAGCAGGACTGGGAACTTCGCCTCTTTGGTACCGATCGGGTTCCCTGGGGATCAGCGCCCGGCAACGCATAGGCGACCACGTGCATCTGATCATCTGCCACAGCGGCATACCCGGCCGTCGTCGCTGGTGACGAATGCCGCATGAGCCGTTGAGTGAGCAGGAGATCGCGCCCGGATGATCGGTATACCGCCGTCCCGTAACGGTGCCGGAGCTGGTGATAGCGCATCCGGATGCCGAGCTTGGACGCCGCCGTCGCGACCGCTCGAGACACCCGCTGAGGCCGAACGCCCGGCCATAGCGGACCATCCTGCGTCAGGTCGAGCGCGTTGAGGACAACGGGTGGTACAGGAACGACGTCCGTGCGGCCGCCCTTGCCGGTCACCCTGAGGACGATCTCGCCGCCTTCTCCCGCAACCACGTCGGTGGCCGCGAGCTTCGCGGTCTCATGAGCACGTAGGCCGCAGAACGCTCCGAGCAAGACCCACAACTTCCGTGGCCCTTCCTCGGCATCCACCAGCCTCTTCAGATCGTGCTCGGAAAGCGGATCGGGTGTCGACCTCGGGGCCGGGGGCTTGCGGATCCCCTCGATCAGGTCGACCCCCAGCCACTTCCCGAACACCTTGAGATGGTTCAAGTAAGTCCGTCGAGACCAGGGGCGAAGCTCCCTGTCTGCGAAGTACGCCAGCACGGAGTCCAGCGTGAGCTTGCCAGCGGTTGTGCCAGCGTGGCGTGCGATCGCCTTGACACATCGGACCCGGGCTCCGATTGTGTTACGTGAGTAACCATCGGCACGCTGCGCTTCAATGAACCCCTCGATGTCCATGAGCGACATCATGGACTGGCGAGAACGACGTGGGACCAGCTGCCCTCTCTCCTGTGCAGAGCTGGTGGCGCAAGCCCAAGCCAAGCCATGTATTGGTCTGTTCGCCGTGTTGAGGAAAGTCGACCCACCATCCCTCGCATCATGCCCGGCCATGTCACGGACCTGCTGAGATGAGACCAATGATCTGGGTTGAGCGTCAGACGTCCGTTCCGTGAAGCATGATCGCTTCCGTCTGGTATCCAACCGAGGACGGTCGTTCCAAGGCTCCAACGTCCTGGGCAAGGGCTTCATCCTCACCCCCGAACAGGCAGACGCCCTACTTCAGCGGGATCCTCGCAACCGGGACGTC
>NZ_JBQERA010000028.1:0-11621 GCF_053813445.1 Actinokineospora lacus | reverse complement strand
GAACCACTTCGCGAACGGGGCGTCGGACCAGTCCAGGACCTCGTTCCACTCGCGGGACCACTGCAACCGGTGTGCTTGCTCCGCCCAGAACCCCAACCGATCACCCACAGCCCGCCCATAAACGTCCTCGGTCAGGTTGGCCCGCTCGACAAAGGACGGGGAAGGGGGGAACACCCGTGTCTCCGTCGACAGGTTGTCCAGGGTCTGTCCGCTCATCGATCCTCCCGAACCGCGCCGCGCCGTGTGCTGGGTCACCGTAGGAGCGTGGAGCGGCCCCGTGCGGGAACGCGCGACAGATGGTGTGGGGGAGGGGACGAACGGTCCACGAGCGTTATCCGGACAGGCGTCAACAGGACTTAACATCTACCCGAACCGGCGGAAACGAACAGGGGAGCTGATGGCGGCACCACGGACGGGGGAGCCCGCCGGGCCCCGGCTGCCCTGGTCCCGGACCGACCCGGCGGCCGTGCTCGCCTCGGCCCGGCACATCGCCGACGACCTGGCTGACGGGCTCTCCGGCCCCCGGGTCCGGGCCGCGGCGCGCGGCGTGCGCAGGCTCCTCGGGGCCACCGGCGTCGGCCTCGCCGACCTGACCGGGCGCCCGGTGTGGGCCGGGTCGGTGCCGCTGGGACCGCGGTGGGTCGAGCTGGTCGACCAGGTCCTGCACACCGAGACCCGCGCGGGCCGCCCCCCGCTGGTGGTGCACCCCCTGCACGTGCACGACGAGCTGGCAGGCGTGCTGGTCGTGGCGGGCCCCGTCCGCCGCACCGCCGTCGGCGAGCTGGCCGACTGGATCACCGCCGCGCTGGAGCGGGCCCGGCTGGAGGCCAGCGCCGAGCACGCCGCCCAGGCCGAGCTGCGCGCGCTGCGGGCCGAGATCTCCCCGCACTTCGTCTACAACGCGCTCACCGTCATCGCCTCGCTGGTGCACTCCGACCCCGAGCGCAGCCACGAGCTGATGCTCGACTTCGCCGACTACAACCGCTACAGCCTGGCCGGCCACGGCGAGTACACCACCGTCGCCGACGAGTTCCACGCCATCGAGACCTACCTGGCCCTGCAGCGCGCGGTGCTCGGCGACCGGCTGCGCGTCCAGGTGCGGGTCGCGCCCGAGGTGCTGGCCGTGGCCATCCCCTACCTGGTGCTGCAGCCGCTGGTGGAGAACGCCGTGCGCCACGGCATCGAGCCGCGCGCCGAGGGCGGCCTCGTGCAGGTCGCGGGCGAGGCCGAGGGCAGCGACTGCGTGATCACCGTGGAGGACGACGGCGTGGGCATGGCACCGGCCAGGGCGGAAGCCCTGCTCGCGGGCCGCGACCTCGTGGGGAGCGTGGGCCTGGCCAACGTCGACCGGCGGCTGCGTAACGTGTACGGCTCCTGGTACGGACTGGTCCTGGAGACCGCCGAGGACGCCGGGACCAAGGTCATCGTCCGGATGCCGATGTTCTCCCCTGGAGTGATGCCGTGATGGGCAGCGGACTGCGGGTGCTCGCCGTCGACGACGTGCGGGCCGCGCTGGACGAGCTGTGCAGGCTGCTGCGCGCCGCGCCCGAGGTCGACGACGTGCGGGCCGCCGCCGACGCGCTCAGCGCGCTGAAGATGATCCAGGGCGAGCACTTCGACGGGGTGTTCCTCGACATCTCCATGCCCGGCCTCAACGGCCTGGAATTGGCCTCGCTGCTGGCCAAGCTCAGCGAGCCGCCCGCCATCGTCTTCGTCACCGCCTTCGACGGCCACGCCGTCTCCGCCTACGGCATCGGCGCGCTGGACTACCTGCTCAAACCGGTCCGCGCCGAGCGGCTCGGCGACGCCCTGGCCAGGGTGGAGCGCTTCGTCGCCGCCCGCAAGGCCGCCGAGGCCACCGAGCCGTCCGCCCCGCCGCGCCCGGACGCGATGCCGGTGCTGCCGGTGGAGACCGACGGCCGCATCCGCTACGTGCGCCGCGGCGACGTCCGCTACGCCGAGGCCCACGGCGACTACGTGCGCCTGCACACCGGCAGCGGCGTGCACCTGGTCCGCATGCCGATCTCGCGGCTGCAGGAGTACTGGGAGGACTCCGGGTTCGTCCGGGTGCACCGCGGCTACCTGGTGGCCATCGACGCGGTGCGCGAGCTGCGCAGCGACTCCGTCGGCGGGATGCTCGCCCACACCGACCTCGGTGACGTGCCGGTGAGCCGCCGCCACGCCCGCGAGCTGCGCGAGCGCCTGCTGCAGGCCGCCCAGCGCGGGGAGCTGGGCAGGCGGTGAGCCCGCAGCGGCGCCAGGTCGTCACCAGCCCGCAGACCCGCCTGGCGCACGCCCGGCGCAGGCACCGCACGGCCTGGCGCCCGCCCGCCCTCGACCCCGCCGAGGTGCGCAGGGCGGTCGAGGTCTACCGGGCGCAGCGGGTCCTCGCGGTCGGCGCCATCGCCGCGCTGCTCCTGCTGATGATCGGCCTGCCGCTGGTGCTGCGCGCCCACCCCGAGCTGGACGAGGTGCGGGTGCTGGACATCCCGGTGTCCTGGCTGGCGCTGGTCCTGGTGCCCTACCCGGCGATGGTGGCGCTGTCGTGGTGGCAGCTGCGCAGGGCCGAGCGGGCCGAGGACACCGCGGCCCCGCCCGGACCCGCCCCGTGATCGTCGCCTTCGCCGTCGTCCCGGTCGTGCTGGCCACGCTGCTGATCGGGCTGCGCGGGGTCGCGGCCATGCGCACCACGTCGGACTTCCTCATCGCCTCGCGCGGGGTCTCCCCGCTGCTCAACTCCGCGGCGGTCTCGGGGGAGTACCTCTCGGCCGCGTCGTTCCTCGGCGTGGCCGGGCTCATGGTCAAGGACGGCGTGGGCGCGCTCTGGTACCCGGTCGGGTTCACCGCGGGCTACGTGGCGATGCTGACCCTGGTCGCCGCCCCGATGCGCCGCTCGGGGGCGGTCACCGTGCCCGACTTCGCCGAGGCCAGGCTGGCGTCGACCTCGCTGCGGCGGCTGGCCGCCGTCGTCGTGCTGGTGATCGGCGGGCTGTACCTGGTGCCGCAGTTCCGCACCGCGGGGCTGGTGCTCAGCGTGGTGGGCGGCAGCCCGTACTGGGTGGGCGTGGTGATCGCGGCGGTCGTGGCCGCGATGACGCTGGCCCTGGGCGGGATGCGCGCGGCGACCTACGTGCAGGCGTTCCAGTTCGTGTTCAAGCTGCTGCTGTTCATCATCCCGGCCATCTGGCTGCTGATCACCGTCGGCCCGCAGGTCCGCTATGACGCCGTGCACCCGGTGGAGTTCACCCACTTCGCCAAGGACACCCCGGTCGCCTTCGACCTGCAGGTCACCCTGGAGATCGACGAGCCGACCCCGGTGCGCGAACCCGGTGGCCTACGGGTCATCCCGCCCGGCGAGCTCACCGTCGCCCCCGGCAGCAGGCTGGTCTTCGCCGAGGGCGCGCCGGTGCCCGGCCTGCGCGGCGGCTCGGCGCCCGGCGCCGAGGGCTGGCAGCGCCCGCTGCTGAACCTGCGCGACGCGGGCTACCCGCTGCTGGGCACCCTCGCCGTCCTGGTGGCCACCATGCTCGGCACGATGGGCCTGCCGCACGTGCTCATGCGCTTCCACACCAGCCCCGACGGCCGCGCCGCCCGCCGCACCGCCGCGCTCACCGTCGGCCTGCTGAGCGTCTTCTACCTGTTCCCCGGGATCTACGGCACCCTCGCCAAGGTCCTCGTCCCGCAGCTGTTCCTGTCCGGGGCGACGGACACCGCCGTGGTCGCGCTCCCGTCCCAGGTGGACGCCGGGCCGTGGGGGTCGGTGTTCACCGGGCTGCTCACCGCGGGCGCGTTCGCCGCGTTCCTGGCCACCTCGCTGGGGCTGCTGCTGGTGGTCGCGGGCGCCATCTCCCACGACCTGCTGCCCGGCGGGCTGGCCCGGCTGCGGTTCACCGTCATCGGGGCGGCCGCGGTCGTGGTGCTGCTGGCGCTGCCCTCGGCGCGCATCGACGCGGGCGTGCTGGTCACCTGGGGCTTCACCGTGGCGGCCTCGACGTTCTGCCCGCTGCTGGTGCTGGGCATCTGGTGGTCGCGGCTGACCGCGGCCGGGGCGTTCGCGGGGGTCTCGGCCGGGCTGCTGGCCTCGGCGGGGGCGATCGCGGCCACCCTGTTCGGGCCGCCGTTCGAGGGGTGGGTGGCGATCCTGGTCGCCCAGCCCGCGCCGTGGTCGGTGCCGCTGGCGTTCACCACCATGATCGTGGTGTCGCTGTTCGGCAGGCCGCCCGCCTGGTCGGCCGCGGCGATGCTGCGCCTGCACCTGCGCGAGCGCCGCACCCCGGTGGTCGAGCCCCGCGCGCGTGACCTGGGCCACTCGTCCTGGTCGGCCCGCCGTTCATCGGCCGTTCGTCGCATAACCCGTCGATTGGACCGATGACTGGTCGCGCTCCCGCCTGCTCTCCCTACCGTGACGCGCACCACCCCGTCGGAGGAGGCGCGCATGAGCAGCACCGAGTCGCAGGCTCGGCCACCAGAGCATGATCAGTGGACCGAGGTCCAGGAGAGTGCCGAGTTCGTCGAGCTGCGCAGGCGACTGCGCGTGTTCGTCTTCCCCATGACGGCGCTGTTCCTGGTCTGGTACCTGACCTACGTCCTCCTCGCCGACTACGCCCACGACTTCATGTCCACCAAGGTCGTCGGCAACATCAACGTCGGCCTGGTGCTCGGCCTGCTGCAGTTCGTGTCCACCTTCGCGATCACGACGCTGTATGTGCGCTACGCCAACCGCAAGCTCGACCCGCTGGCGCAGAGGCTGCGCGAGACCGTCGGAGGGGACGAATGACGATCTTCGCCCAAGGGGTGGAAGGCAACAGCCCCGCCCTCAACATCTCGATCTTCGCCGCCTTCGTCGCGGTGACCCTGGTCGTGGTCTTCCGCGCCAGCCGCAACACCAAGACCGCCGCGGACTACTACGCCGCGGGCCGCTCGTTCACCGGCCCGCAGAACGGCGTGGCGATCTCCGGTGACTACCTGTCGGCCGCGTCGTTCCTCGGCATCGCGGGCGCCATCGCGATCAACGGCTACGACGGCTTCCTGTACTCGATCGGCTTCCTGGTCGCCTGGCTGGTGGCGTTGCTGCTGGTGGCGGAGCTGCTGCGCAACACCGGCAAGTACACGATGGGCGACGTGCTGGCCTTCCGGATGCGCCAGCGCCCGGTCCGCGCCGCCGCCGCCACCTCGACCCTGGTGGTCTCGTTCTTCTACCTGCTGGCCCAGATGGCGGGCGCGGGCGGCCTGGTCGCGCTGCTGCTCGGCATCACCGGCAAGGGCGGGCAGGCCGTCGTCATCGCCATCGTCGGCATCATCATGATCGTCTACGTGCTCGTCGGCGGGATGAAGGGCACCACCTGGGTGCAGATCATCAAGGCCGCCCTGCTGATCACCGGCGCGCTGGCCATGACGATCTGGGTGCTGGCCAAGTTCGGCTTCAACCTCTCCACCCTGCTCGGCGCCGCGGTCGAGGCCAGCCCGAAAGGCGAGGGCGTGCTGGGGCCGGGCCTGCAGTACGGCGCCAGCGAGACCAGCAAGCTGGACTTCCTGTCCCTGGGCCTCGCCCTGGTGCTGGGCACCGCCGGTCTGCCGCACATCCTGATGCGCTTCTACACCGTGCCCACGGCCAAGGAGGCCCGCCGCTCGGTGGTCTGGGCGATCTGGCTGATCGGCATCTTCTACCTGTTCACCCTGGTCCTGGGCTACGGCGCAGGCGCCCTGGTGGGCTCGGAGGCGATCAGGAACGCCCCGGGCGGGGCCAACTCCGCCGCGCCGCTGCTGGCCCAGGCCCTCGGCGGGCCGGTGCTGCTCGGGTTCATCGCCGCGGTCGCCTTCGCCACGATCCTGGCCGTCGTCGCGGGCCTGACGATCACCGCGTCGGCGTCCTTCGCCCACGACATCTACGCCAACGTGATCAAGCGCGGCAAGGTCGACGACAAGAACGCCGAGGTCCGCGTCGCCCGCATCACCGCCGTGGTCATCGGCGCGGTGGCCATCGGCGGCGGCATCATCGCCAACGGCCAGAACATCGCGTTCCTGGTGGCGCTGGCCTTCGCCGTCGCCGCGTCGGCGAACCTGCCGACGATCCTCTACTCGCTGTTCTGGAAGAAGTTCAACACCACCGGCGCGCTGTGGAGCATCTACGGCGGCCTGGCGGTCTGCGTCCTGCTGATCGTCTTCTCGCCCGCGGTCTCCGGCAAGGCGAGCTCGATGTTCCCGAGCGCGGACTTCGCCTTCTTCCCGCTGTCGAACCCCGGCATCGTGTCGATCCCGGTCGCGTTCATCCTCGGCTGGCTCGGCACGCTGGTCGGCAAGAAGGCCGACACCGACTCGGAGAAGTTCGCCGAGATGGAGGTGCGCGCCCTGACCGGCGTCGGCGCCGAGAAGGCGACCGACCACTAGCGGGAAGTCCACTCGGGACGCCCCAGACGACGGCTCCCGTCCGCCCGAGGAGGGTGGGCGGGAGCCGTCCCCATGTGGTCACCCACCGTCGTGACCACATCGGGACCTTCCCTAATCTTCCGCTCAACCGGGTGACCACGTAAGTGTGAACGTATGTCCTCCCGACTACCGCTCGCTGTGCTCCTCCTGGCCGCGGGGTGCGCGCTCCCGGTCACCGCGCCATCCGGCTCGTCGCCCGCCACCCCACCACCCGCCCTGGCGGACCTCGGCGAGCCCCGCCGCGAGGACACCGGCGCCCACTACAGCCGCGACGACTGGGGTGACTGGGACTACGACCCCGCCACCAAGTGCAACACCCGCGAGCGCGTCCTGGCCCGCGACGGCCGCGGCCTCGACGTCGACACCCAGTGCCGCCCCGCCTGCCCCGGCGGCGACTGCTGGACCAGCGTCTACGACGGGCTCGTCGTCGACAGCGCCGCCGACCTGCAGATCGACCACATCGTCCCGCTCGCCGAGGCCAACCGCTCCGGCGCCCGCAAGTGGACGAAAGCCCAGCGCAACGCCTTCTACAACGACCCGGACAACCTCATCGCCGTCACCGGCAAGTCCAACGGCAGCAAGGGCGACGACGACCCCGGCCGCTGGCGCCCCGTCCGCGAGCACTGGTGCGAGTACGCCACCAGCTACGTGACCGTCAAGGTCCGCTACAAGCTCTCCGTCGACGACGCCGAGCACGCCGAGCTGTCGCGGATGCTGAACACCTGCTGACCGGCCCGCCGACGCCTGCAGGCCCGCCGATACTGGCCAGCCACTGGTACCAACCGGCCCGCCGACGCGAGAAGGCGGGGCCGCCGGTGGCGGCCCCGCCTCGTGTCACTGCCCTCAGACGCCCGCGATGCTGCTGATCCAGCTGCGGTAGCGGGTGACGTTGGTGTAGTTCGTGACCGACTGGCGGTCACTGGTGGAGGCCACGCCGACCTGGCGGCCGTTGGCGAACATCGGGCCGCCGGAGTCCCCGCCCGCGGCGATGCCGTTGACGCGGTACGCCCGGATGGCCACGCCGCCGTAGGCGTCGCTCGCGGTGACCGACTGGACCTGCACGGTGGCGACCTTCAGGTACTGCGACTGGCAGTTGATCTCCGAGCCGCAGCGCGAGGTGGCGCCCCAGCCGTAGATCTGCACGTTCTGCCCGACCCGCACGTCGGTCGAGGTGCCCAGCGGGGCGTAGGTCGCCTGCACGGCCCGGTCGAGGCGGGCGATGGAGATGTCGGCGCTGTGGTTGTAGATCTGCACCGCGTTGGCGACCACACCACCGGAGTGCTGGTTGAGGCTGCCGATGCGGAAGCTGATCCCGCCGCCGGAGACGCAGTGGCGGGCGGTCAGCACGTACTGCGGCGCGATGATGCTCGCCGAGCACGTCTCCCGACCGTTGGAGAACAGCCGGGCGGCCCACGGCGCGTTGCTCGCGAGACCGCCCCCGATGATCATCGGGCTGACCTCGAAGTCCGCCGGGGGAGCGGCGGGGGCCGCGGTGGCGACCGGGGCGGCGCCCAGCAGGGCGAACGCCGCCGTGGTGACGGCCAGCGCCAGCTTCGATATCTTCATAGGTGATTCTTCTCGATTCCGCGGACAATTCCGCAGCAGGGGCTGAATCGGGAAATGGGCGCGCCATCGGCGGTGCAGATCGCGCGGCCCGCCCCGGTCACCGGGTCTGGACCTGCGGGTTTGCCGCGCCTGCCTGTCGATCGTGGCCCGATAGCAACTTTTACAGCCATTCCCCCGCAAGGCAAGGGTGTGCCGTTCCCATTACCGTTTGGACCCCGACAATTGACGGGGTTGAATATCTCGATCGGCGCGATTGTCGCTGGCACTAGCATTGGCGGCAGGCGGGCGGCGACACCGGCCGCGACGAGCACGGGAGGCGAACTCGATGGCGCTGCTGCGCAGCTACGTCGGCGGACGATGGCACACCCCGACGGTGGAGGGCGCCCCACTGCACGACGCCGTCACCGGCGCGGAGGTGGCCCGGATCTCCAGCGCCGGGGTCGACATGGCCGCCGCGCTGGACCACGGCAGGCGCGTGGGCGGGCCCGCGCTGCGGGAGCTGACCTTCCACCAGCGCGCCGCCCTGCTGAAGGTCCTCGCCCTGCACCTGATGGAGCACAAGGACGAGCTCTACGCCCTGTCCGCGCGCACCGGGGCGACCCGCGCGGACTCGGGCATCGACGTCGACGGCGGCATCGGCGTGCTGTTCGCCTACAGCGGCAAGGGCCGCAGGGAGCTGCCCAACTCGCGCGTCCACGTCGAGGGCGCGGTGGAGCCGCTGGGCAAGGGCGGCACGTTCCTCGGCCAGCACATCCTCACCCCGCTGCACGGCGTGGCCGTGCAGATCAACGCGTTCAACTTCCCCATGTGGGGGCCGCTGGAGAAGTTCGCGCCCGCCTTCGTCGCCGGGGTGCCGAGCCTGATCAAGCCCGCCAGCCAGACCGCCTACCTCACCGCGCGGCTGGTCGAGCTGATCGTCGAGTCCGGCATCCTGCCCGAGGGCAGCCTCTCGCTGGTCTGCGGCGGCGCGGGCGACCTGCTCGACCACCTCACCCCGCAGGACCTCGTCGCCTTCACCGGCTCGGCGTCCACCGCCCAGCGCCTGCGCACCCACGAGGCCGTCGTCCGCCACGCCGTGCGCTTCAACGCCGAGGCCGACTCGCTGAACTGCTCGATCCTCGGCCCCGACGCCCGGCCCGGCACCCCCGAGTTCGACCTCTACGTGAAGTCCCTGGTCACGGAGATGACCGCCAAGGCGGGCCAGAAGTGCACCGCCATCCGCCGCGCCCTGGTCCCCGCCGAGCTGATCGACGACGTCGCCGCGGCCACCGCCGAGCGGCTCGCGGGCGTGGTCATCGGCAACCCGGCCGCCAAGGGAGTCAGGATGGGCGCCCTGGCCGGGCTGGAGCAGCGCGAGGAGGTGCGCCGGTCGCTGAAGGCGCTGATCGCCGCCGGGCAGATCGTCTACGGCGACCCGGAGCGGGTCGAGGTGGTCGACGCCGACGCCGAGCGCGGCGCCTTCCTGTCCCCGATCCTGCTGCGCGCCGACCCCGACCGCGCCGAACCGCACGAGGTCGAGGCGTTCGGGCCGGTGGCGACCCTGCTGCCGTACACCTCGACCGCCCACGCCGTGGAGCTGGCCGCGCGCGGCCAGGGCAGCCTGGTCGGCTCGGTGGTCACCGGCGACGCCGGGTTCGCCGCCGAGGTCGTGATCGGCGCGGCCCCCTGGCACGGACGGCTCCTGGTGCTCGATACCGACAACGCCCGGGAGTCCACCGGGCACGGCTCACCGCTGCCGCCGCTGGTGCACGGCGGGCCCGGCCGGGCGGGCGGCGGCGAGGAGATGGGCGGCATCCGCGCCGTCCTGCACCACATGCAGCGCACGGCGGTGCAGGCCAGCCCGAAGGTGCTGGCCGCGATCACCGGGCAGTGGGCGCAGGGCGCGCCGCGCAGCGAGGACGTCCACCCGTTCCGCAAGACGCTGGCCGACCTGCGCGTCGGCGACTCGGTGGTGGCAGGCCCGCGCGAGGTGACCCAGGCCGACATCGACCACTTCGCCGAGTTCACCGGGGACACCTTCTACGCCCACACCGATCCGGCGGCCGCCGCGGCGAACCCGCTGTTCGGCGGGATCGTGGCGCACGGGTACCTGGTGGTGTCCTTCGCGGCGGGGCTGTTCGTCTCGCCGGAGCCCGGACCCGTGCTGGCCAACTACGGCCTGGAGAACCTGCGGTTCGTCACCCCGGTCTACCCGGGTGACGCGCTGACGGTGACCCTGACGGCCAAGCAGATCACCCCGAGGGAGAACGCCGACTACGGCGAGGTCCGCTGGGACGCCGAGGTCGTCAAGCAGGACGGGGCCGTGGCGGCCAAGTACGACGTGCTCACCCTGGTCGCCAAGGGCTGAGCGGGCCGAGCGAGCCGAAGGGGCGGTGTCCGCGTGGGCACCGCCCCTTCGTCATGGATCAGCCCGCGTCGGTGATGACGACCTGCTTGGCGCCCAGCGAGGTGCCCATGAACCCGCTGTAGTTGCGCTGCACCGAGGACCGCTCCGCGGAACTCGGCTGGGCGTTGGCACAGCTGACCGGGGCCGAGCTGCCCGACATCAGGTCCGAGCACAGCCCGGTCCGCCGGTCAGGCAGACCCAGCGAGTGGCCGAGCTCGTGGGTGGCGATGCGGACCACGTTGTAGCCCTGGTTGACCGCGGTGCGGCCCATCCAGACCGTGACGCTGCCGGTGGAGCGCACCGGTCCCAGCGTGGCGCGCGGCCAGCCGTCGTCGGCCAGCACCCGGATGTTCACCCGCTGGCCCGGCTGGGCCTTCACGATCCGCACGTTGGTCACCGCGCTGTTCCAGATCTGCACGGCGGTGGCCATCTCGTCCTTGAACTCGGCGGCGTAGTAGTCGTCGTAGGTGAGAGTCATCGCCAGGGCGGACGGCGGCAGGGTCTGCGCGGCGGCGGGTGTCGCGGAGATGCCCGCGACCAGGGCGGCGGCAAGGGCCACGTTCGTGGCCACGAACGCCAAAGTGCGTCGAAGCATTGGATCACTCCCTCAATGTGAGTGGCCCCGGGACAGGGGCCTCCCTCGTGGTGCTCTGCAGGGCGAGGTCTCAGCCGAAGGGACGGCGACGACGTAGAACTCCTCCGTGACTAGCCCTACCCGGTGCGTAGTCCGACCCCTAGAGATAGTGACCGCGATCACAGAAACCTGGTGCGGGTTGACTGCGCGTGAGGGCCGCGGGGCGCCCCGGCCCACCCATCCGGCGGTTGAACTGCGAAAACGGCCGATCCCGCGGCTGGTTCGGGGTGTCGGCGGCGTCGAGGGGCATCGGGGCGGTCGCTCCTGGGGTCTGCTCCCGATTGCCTTGTGCCGCAACAGGTTTGGCCTCCGCCGGGAGTGGGTATGGAGTTGGGGGACCCCCCGATTTGATCCCGGATTCGCGGGGGTGTAACTTTCTTCTTGTCAGCGCGGAACGGGCCGGGAAATACGGAACGGGCGCGGCGATCGAGAAGACAAAGACTTGGCAGTATCAGCCTCTGGCAGGCGCCGCCTCGGCGGACTTGGCAGATGTGCGTGTGTTGTTTGAGAACTCAACAGTGTGCCGATAAAAGCCAGTAGAGCTTTTATGAAGTGAACCCGTTCAATTGGGTTCCTTTGAGTATATTTTTGACCAGATTTCGATTCTGG
>NZ_JBQERA010000027.1:0-11717 GCF_053813445.1 Actinokineospora lacus | reverse complement strand
ACGCCGCCTTCCTGACCACCGCCGTCGGCAGGCTCGTCCTCGCCGAACGACCCGACCTCGCCGCGCGCGTGAGATCGCGGCCGCTGACGGCGCTCACCCCATACACAATCACCTCGTGGCCTCAAGGAAGGCGCGGGTCCCCGCCGATGGCGTCGTACCCGGGCACCGCGGCCCCGTTGAACTCCCGGTGGGTGTACCGGATGCCGGTGCCGACGATGTAGGCGCGCACGTTCGACCCGGTGTTGGCGTAGTGGTACCGCGAGTCCACCGGGCGCGACCGCTGGTCGAGCCGGTCCAGGCCCCAGGACGGCGGGTTGACCTGCACGCCCTGCGCCTGCGCGCCCACCGCCGCCGGGGGGCGGCCGCACCAGGTCCGATCAGCGATGCTCCCGCTGCGCCGGATCGCTGATCAGCAGGCCCACCCACGGCGCGGCGCCGCCGCTGCCCGGTCTCCGGGTTGTCGTGCCCGGATGGTGGCCAACTCGGCGTGCCGACAGATGTTCCACTGCGCCATTGGGGTGGATCTGCGGGAAGACACCCAGTTCCCGGCGACAGACCGCTCGACGAAACCGAGTCCCTCCGCGCGGGTGCCCCCTGCTCGGTCAAAGATCCCGAGGATCGGCGCGTGAATAACATGCCGGTTCACTCTGATGGTTCCGCTGCTAACGACCTCGTGCATGGTTGGGTCGGGCAGACGGTGGTGTGGTTGAGCGTGCCGGGCTACCGCGCTGTTGGTTCGATGCGGTCTCTGTGTTGGTGGTCGGAGAGCAGTCCGGCCACGGCTCGGACGGTGTGGTCGAAGGTCGCTCGGCGGGCGAGGTGGCGGGCCGGGGATCGCCAGTTCTTCAGGTGGGCGATGCCGTGTTCGACGCGGATCCGCCGTGATGAGTGGGTTTTGTGTTGTGCGGCGTGGTGTTGCTCGTACCAGGTTGGCGGGTTCTTGCGGAACTTGCGGTGCGGCGGCGTCACCACCGCGCCACCGGTCTCGGCTCCGAGGCCTTGGTAGCCGGCGTCGGCGAGGATTTCGACACTGTCCGCGGCTGCGAGCAGACCGGTCAGTCCGCTGTCGCGGGCTTGGGTGATGTCGGCGACGGAGCCGGGCACGGTGGCGCCGCAGAACAGGATCCTGCCCCGCGGGTCGGTGATGACCATGGTCTTGATCGCGTTCTGCCTGCTCTTGCCCGAGACGAACCGGTCCCGATCGACTGTGTCCGCCGCGGGTCGCCGGACCCGGACCTCGGTGGCGTCGAGGATCGCGCCCCTGCCGCCGGCGCCGAGATGGTCGACGACCTCGGCCAGAGTCCGCAGCCGCCTGCCGTCATCGACTCGACACCCGCGCTCGGCCAGCAGTGGCCGGATCTCGTTGATGCCCCGTGTGATGGTCGAGCGGTCCACGCCGAACCAGGCGCCCAGCACATCATGGGTGACACCGTGACGAAGATGCACCAGGGTCGCCAGCAGCCGGTCAACGAACACCAGCCGGTACTTCGCGCCCGCACCCGGCGCGCGCAGGCGAGACCGGGCAGCCAACCGCGCGTCCTGACACGCCTGCCACACCGGCCCCACCTCCGCCACCAAGACGGCAAGAACCTCAGCCGACAACCCAGTCACCCGACAGTTCGACAACACGGCCACACGACCCACACCAAGATCATCCCAGCCGCCCGACCCAACCATGCACGAGGTCGTTAGGCCGATCGGGAAACGTCGGCTGCGCGCTCTCCACGCTGTGGGACCATCGCGACGTGCGCGGCGACAGGACGTCGAACGAGGCGAGCGTGCGGGCGGTCGAGCCGTCCTCGCGCTTGTCCGTGATGCAGGCGGGCCGCGACATCCGGATCGTCTACCAGCGCGGCCCGCGCCTATGGTCGCGTGTGGGGGCAGTGACGCTTTTTGGTGGGGCCGCGGTCTTTGGAGGGCTCGCGCTCCTGTACCGCTGGCCGCTGGTCCCGGCCGTGCTCGCGTGGGTGGCTGCACCGGTCGCGGTGGCGGTCAGCGCCGTGGTGGAATCGCTGCGCGCGCGGGGCAAGCGGGTTTTCCTGGTGACCTCGGCGTTCCGGCAGAAGTACTGGCTTGCCGGGCTGGTGCACAACCTGCAGAGGGTACTGGACCGCAACGGGCTCGACATGGTGCTCAAGACGCCCGACCGCGACTACGACACCGCCGCGCAGGCCCACCATCTCAGGCGCTTGGTTCAGTCCCGGCGCGGATACGCCGGCGGGTTTGTGGTTGCATCCGACGCGCACCGGATGCGAACGGAACTGGTCGAGTTCTGCGCCGAGGTGCGCGTGCCGATCGTCTTCGTCGACGTGGACCCGTTCGATGACGCGGCCCCGTATCCCTCCAACGCGGCATTCGTCGGCTACCGCCCCGCCGACCTGGGCACGATGGCAGGCCACTGGCTGGCCGACCACTTTGCCCGACGCCGCATCCGGTCGCCCCGCGTGCTCATCGTGGCCGGCCAAGGGCTCCCCGAACGGCAGGGATGCTGCGCCGACGTCCTGCGCGTCCGCGTGAGCGGGGTGTCCATCCTGGTGGACGACAGCTGCGCGTTCCAGCGGACCCGCGCCCAGAAAGTCGTGCAGACTCACGTCCTCGAACTGGAGACCCGCAAAGGTCGGCTCGATGCGGTGTTCTGCACAAACGACGAGATGGCGCTCGGCGCGGTGGACGCCTTGCACGCCGCCGACTCGCCCAGAACGAAGCACACCGTGGTCGTCGGCATCGATGGGATACCCGAGGCCATCACGCTGATCGACAGTGGGATCAGCCCATTGCGCGCCACCGTCGTCCAAGACTCACACCTCCTCGCCGAGAGCGCCATCCACGTGCTGACCCGGCTGCGCCGCGGGCAGACCGTCGCACCCCGGACCGTTCTGCGGCCCGAACTGCACCAGGCGGCCCGATCGCGCGAGAACCGCCCCTCGGCCTGAGGCACATACAAACCCCCAGATCGCGCTGCGCCTTTGGCTGGGTCGCTGCACCGACTTCATGACGGCCAAGCACGGCATGGCCGACGCCTTCGCATAGTCCTCGCCTCCGGCGACAACCCGATCGTGCCCAGGCGCGACATTGTGCTCGACGCCCCTCGGCAAGCTGGTCGCGGCGTGCGGCCCCGAGCTGCGGCCCGATGTCGACGGGCTCGACATCCTGACCGTGCTCAGCGGGATTTCACTGGCCACCAGTGACGCCGAGCAGACCGCCCGGCTCATCGACCTCGTGCTGGACGGGCTGCGAGCACCGAGATGATCTCCGCGCTGTCGGCCTCGAAAGCGAGCACCACGCACTCGATCACCCTCTCCGCCTGGTACCAGCCGCGCTGAGCGTCGCCGGGATCTCCGGTGTAGTCGTAGTTGATGTAGTAGTCCAGGCTGTCAGCGGCATCGACCATATCCACTCGGCGCAACGCCTTCTCCGGATTCAGCCTGGTCACCGACACCGGCTGGGCAGGCTGCACCTCAGCCTCCTCCGAAGAGGAGGCCGCCCGCAGGATGGAGGTGTACTTGCCGCCGGTGACGCGGACCTGTGCGCGGGCCCGGCGGGCGGGGGGGGTGGTTCTTGGGCATCGCTGCTGGTCTTCCCGGACATCCCGCGCCTGCCGGCGGCACGTGCGGACCAGGACCGTGGGCCCCAGGAGACCTTGACCGCTACCGCCATACCGGGCGCGGGCCGGGGAGGCGTCGGTGAGCGGCGTGCACGTCCAGCCGCAGAGCATCACGATAGCGGACCACGCCACCGACAGACGCTCGACGGCGCCGGAGATGGAGAACCGAGCGGCCGCCGCGGTCAGGGCACAGGGTGATACCGGCGACGTCTACCTCGGCGATGCACCATGATCGGTGTCGTGAACCCGGTACCGAGGGACGACGACGCCCGCTCGGTGAACAACTCCGTCACCGGAGAAACGTTCGGCTCGATCGTTCAAGCCCGCGATATCCGGCGGTATCGCGTTCCACCAGCCCGTTCACGAGCTGCGGCTCGTCGAGCTCCCGCTTCGGTTCGGCCGGGTGCCGCGTGCGGAAGGCTTCGTCGGCCGGGAGGTCGGCGTGAACTTTGCGCGGGCCCTGGACGGGACCGGCGCGGCGGTCCTCACCTCCGACGCCAATGACGTAGCAGCCGGTGGTCAACTCGAGCGCTGTCCGAGAGCCGAGGGTGTCGCCATGGGCTTCTGATCCGCTCCACCACCACCAGCCGCTCCCAGTAGACCCGAGTGGGTGATATGACTGCGCAGTGGACGATCATGCCGCCGACCAAGCCGAAACGCGCGAGACCGAGGCAGGCACGACGACGGTGACCGGTGGTGGCAGCGCGGCAGTCGCACGTGGCGGTGGTTGGCCGAGAACCTGCCCGAGGGCGTGGCGCTGCCGGGCGCGGACGTGCGGCTGTTCCACTGGAGCGGGATGAACAGCCTCACGGAGCGGCTGGCGGCGAGCAACCGACTGCTCGCTGTGCTCTTCGCCTTGGAGCGCGAAGGCCGCGGCTACCACCTCATCGGCCACAGCCACGGCGGCTCGGTGATCTGGGAGGCGCTGACCACCGCGCACCTGATGCACGAGAACAAGACCGTCTACAGCGCGGTGAAGCCCTACCTCCGCGCGCGCAGGATGATCCCGGAGAGGACGCCGGTGCGGCGCCGCCGGATGACCCTCGACGGGCTCGGCAGCGATTACCAGCGGATGGCGCCGAGCCTGCCGCTGACCGGGCTGCGGAGCTGGACCACGGTCGGCACGCCGTTCCTGACCCATCTGCCCAAGCGCAGGCCCAGGGTCGGCGGGTGGCCGGACCGCGACTACTCGCTCAGGCGACCCCATGCGACGAACAAGTGGACCGACAGCGCGCTCGATGCGCTGTCGCTCATACTCGGTATCGCCTGCATGGTGGGCACCGTGCTCCCGTTCGGCTACCGCGAGAAGACCTTGGAGACCCGCGTCGTGCCCGCCGACGCCCTCGGGCCTTACCTCGCGGCTGGCCGGGTTGATGTCCTTGCTCACCGGTTCGGCTGGCGACCACCAACGGGAGGCATGTGCTTCGTAGTTCGCTGCCAGGCCACGAGGCTGCAGGGTGACTATCTGTGTGACCTCTTCAGGTCGGAAGCCTGCTGATCATTCGCATCGCCGATCGCGCTCGTAGCCGGTGTGCGACGTGCGGCACCGAGTTCGGGGTCAGCAGGCGCCGGCGCCGGGTGGGCAGCTGACGGAACTGATGGCGGTGGCGAGTTCGGTGATGAACGCTCGCCACTGGTCGTCGTCGATGCCGTCGGTGGTGTTGAAGATGATGGCCCAGTCCTTGTTGTCCGGACGGGAGCCGGCTTCGCTGCGGGTGCCAGGCATGAGGCCGGAACGTGCGGAGCCGGGCCAGCGTGGGCCGACACCCCAGGCGGCGAAGCGGTTGATGAGGCCGACCACGGCCGGTGCCGTGGCGACGAGACCACCGCTGGCATCGACCGACTCGACCGGAAAGTGGCCATAGGCGGTCGGTACCGGGGTATCCGACCAGGGATCCCAAGCGCTGGTGTCGACGGCTGCGCAGTGGTAGAGGACCTCGGTGGGAAAGCGTCCGGCCTGGAGGGTTCTTCCGGTCAGGACGTCGTTCGGGTAGCCGAGCTGGGTCAGCACGGCCTGGCGTAGGTAGACCGGGAAGGACAGGCCGGTCACCTGCTCGACCACCAACCCGAGCAAAATGTAGCCGAAGTTGGAGTAACGGTCCACTTCGGACACATCGCCGGGAGCTCCCGGGGTGTACTGGAGCGGTTCGCCGTACATGTACCGGGCGACATCACGTTTGCTTGCCCGGCCCGGCAGGCCGAGTTCGCGGGCGATGCGGCGGAACGAGTCGGCCGGGTCGTAGGTCGTGCGGCGAACCCAACCCGCGGTGTGGTCGAGTAACTGCAGGACGGTGATGTCGTCGATGCGCGGATCCTTGACCTGGCTGGGCAGTGCCACCGAGGTGATGCCGAGCAGCGGGAACACCCGGGCCGAGGTGCGTAGGGCCCCGGAGGTGACCAGCGTGTAGATCGCCGCGCTGGTGAACGCCTTGCTGACGCTGGCCAGGCGCATCAGGCTGGTCGGCTGCGTAATGGGATAGCCCGGCTCGGCCCAGGTGTAGCCGGCCGAGGCCATCATGCGGTTGGGGCCCCGGACCGCGAGCACCCCGGCGTAGATTCCGTTGCGTTGCATGAAGGTGCGCACCGTCCGGTGGATCGACTGGGTGGGATCGCCGACTGCGGTGATCTGGGTCCACCGGCGATTGATCGGCAGGTCCGTGGCGGCGAACACCGCAGACAGCCGCAGATCCGGACGGGTGCCGCTACCCTGCACCGAGATCGGCATCCGCCCGGCGAGCAGTTCCGCATCGAAATCGGCCTGGTATTCCGCGCTGGTCCGGCGGTGGCGCGCGGTCCAGGCGCCCACCGAGTCGCCGCTGAAGATCGCCGCGTACTGGTGCCCGTCATTGGCGTCGACGATCCGCGGGCGCAACCCGGCGGCGAGGTAGGCGTCGAACCACACCTGGTGGGCGTCCGCGTCGCCGGTCCCGTGCGCCACCCACCGGGTACCGGTCGTGTTCGCCACCCAGATCCCGGCATAGCGCCGGTCGTCCGCGCCGGCTCCGTACACGGTGAGCCCGATCGGCAGGTGGTCGTTGTCCCTGGCCCACCGGTTCATCGCGGCCAGCGTGCCCGGATGGTTGTCCGGGCCGTCAACGAGCCCGTCCCGCGCCTGCCAACCCGGCACCGTCGAGCTCTCGAAGACCGCCGCGAACACCACGTCCGAACCGCTGCCGGTGGCGCTCACCGCGAGCGGCCGCAATCCCTGCGCCACCAACTGATCGAACCGTCCCTGGTACTCCGCGTCCGGCACGCCGTGAAACGCCGCCCACGCCGGTCCGGCACGCTGCACCCACACCGCCGCGTACAGCGGCGGACTGCCGTACGCGCTCACCGAGATCATCCGATACCCCAACGGCGACAGCTCATCGAACCTCGCCTGATGATCCTGTGCCGAAAGACCGTGATAAGCCACGAACGGGAAATCCGCCGCCACCGCCCGCGCCCGCGGCAACAACCCAGGAAACGCCACTCCAGCGCCGAACAGAACCGCCCCACCGAGCAGATTACGTCGGCCGATCAACCGTCGCCCCACCACATCAGTGTCCCAACGACCACCAACCCGAGCCATAGCCCAACCAGCCCTGACCATCCCCCCGTTGGAAGGACACCGCGCGGGTGCAGTGGGGTGGGCGCCGACAGCACTCACGTCGGCAGAGGCGGACGTTCGGCGGTGCTTGGTGGATCGCGGTGGCTTGCTGACGGGATGGCAGGCTGGTGGCTGTGATGGATGATCTTGCCAAGGAGTATCTGCACGGTGATCTACGAGAGATCCGCGAGACGATGCTCTGGAAGCTGGACGGGCTCGGCGACTATGATGTCCGGCGTCCGCTGACCTCGACGGGGACCAACTGGGCCTGCCCCGTTCTGACGGACATCCGAGATCAGGGGACGCGAGTCCTCGGAAGGATGTCCCATCATGGAGTCCATGGGCAGGAAGAAGCGGCGGCCTCGCCGGTCGTTCACTCCGGAGTTCAAGGCCGAGATCGTCGAGTTGTGCCGGCGGGGTGACCGGTCGGCCGGTCAGGTCGCGAGGGACTTCGACCTGACCGAGACAGCGGTGCGGCAGTGGGTCGTGCAGGCCGAGCGCGACGCCGGGACCCGCGTCGACGGGTTGACCACCGACGAGCGCGAGGAGCTGCTCCGGCTGCGGCGGGAGAACCGCCGCCTGGCCGAGGATGTGGAGATCCTCAAGCGTGCCACGGCTTTCTTCGCGAACGAGACCCGGTGAACCTCTACCCGTTCATCGAGGCGGAGCAAGCGGGCGGCGGCAACGTCCATCGGGCGTGCACGCTGCTGAAGGTCTCCCGAGCCGCCTACTACGCCCACCGCGGCGCCCGTCCTTCCTCCCGTGCCCGGCAGGACGCCGAGTTGACCGCGCGGGTGGTCGCGATTCACGACGAGTCGCGCGGCACCTATGGTGCACCACGGGTGCACGCCGAACTTCGGACCCGAGGGTGGCGACATTCCCGCAAGCGTGTCGCCCGACTGTTGCGCGAGGCGGGCCGGGCCGGGCGCGCGCCGAAGCGATGGCGCACCACCACCGTTCCCGATCCCGCCGCGACCGTCCCACCGGACCTGATCCGACGCGATTTCTCCTGCGCCGCAGGCGAAATCGACACCAGGTGGTGCGGCGACATCACCTACATCCACACCTGGGAAGGGTGGCTCCACCTGGCCACCGTGATCGACATCGCCTCACGTCGAGTAGTCGGCTGGGCCACCGCCGACCACCTACGCACCGACCTCGTCGCCCAAGCCCTCGACAACGCCGTACGACACCGCCGCCCCGAACCCGGCGTGATCTTCCACGCCGACCGCGGCTGCCAATACACCTCCCACCAATTCGGCACCCTCGCCGAGGACATGGATGTGCGGTTATCGGTGGGACGCAAGGGCCAGTGTTGGGACAACGCCGTCGCGGAGTCGTTCTTCGCCACCATCAAGACCGAACTACTCGACCGGCAGCCCTGGCCCACCAGGACCCAGGCGCACAAGGCAATCTTCGAGTACATCGAGGGCTGGTACAACACCCGCCGCCTGCACTCCAGCCTCGGCTACCTCAGCCCCACCACCTACGAAACAACCCACCACCACCCGCTGGAACAGGTAGCCTGACCACACCTCATCGACCCTGTCCGTCAAAACGGGTCAACCCCACGAACAGCGTGCCCCGATCCCGCGGACCGATCAGCTCAGCAGGCCCGGGACGCCCCCTGCGAGTCGCCAGGCCGCCACGACCATCCCGCCGGTAGGCACGCCACCACGTGCCCACCGACCGTTCGGAGACCCCGAACACCTCCGCCGCCAGCGACAACCGATGCGCACCCTCAACCTCGACCACAAGAGATCAACCTACAGGAAGACGATCACTTTCGTCTCAATATCTAGTCCAGCTGAAGTTGTCGGTGTCCGGAGCTAGTTGTCGGTGGTGGTGGCGGTGTCCGGAGGTACTTGTCGGGCCGATGAGGCGGCGCCCGCGCCGCCCGAGAGAATGCCGCCGTGCCGACGCTTGATCACCTGCCCGGGGAACGACCCGACCCGCGCGTCGGGTTCTATCCCGGCAACCCGCTGCGCACCCCTCGCTGACCTGGCACACGTTGACCTCGTCACCGACAAACCACCGCCGGGCGCGGCGCCCGCCTTCGCCGGTGGTGTTGCCGGGATTGGCCCGACCGGTACGGTCGTCCTGCGGGCGCGGACCGGGTCGGCCGGCGGTGCGCGACGCTCGCGAACAAGGGCGAGAAGTCTCAAAGGCGGAGGTTTCGGGGTGGGCGCACGGCCGGAGGGGGCTTGGACCCCGATCGTGGTGCCGGGCGGGCGGGACGCCTCGCCGCTGGCGGTCGAGGCAGCGCGGATTGAGGCGGTGCGCCGCTACGACATCCTCGACACCCCGCCCGACGGGGCGTTCGACCGGGTCGCGCGGCTGGCGGCCCGCTGGTTCGACGTGCCGGTCGCGACGATCACGATCGTCGATGAGGACCGGATCTGGTTCAAGGCCGCGCACGGCCTGGACGGGGTCACCCAGATCGGGCGCGACCTGGGCCTGTGCGGATCGGCGATCCTGGCCGACGACACCTACGTGGTCACCGACGCCGTCAGCGACCCCCGCGCGTGCGATAACCCGCTGGTTACCGGCGAGCTGGGGGTGCGGTTCTACGCCGCCGCGCCGATCACCACCGCCGACGGGCATCGGCTGGGCACCGTGAACGTGATCGACACCCGCCCGCGGGAGATCGACCAGGCGGGGATGGACACGCTGCGCGACCTGGCCGCGGTGGTGCTAGACGAGTTGGAGCTGCGGCTGTCGGCGATGCAGCGGCTGCGGCTGGAACGCGAGCTGCGCGAGCAGGCAGAACGCGACCGCGCCGAGATCGAGTCCTTCGCTGGCACCCTGCAACGCAGCCTCGTCCCACCAGCACTGCCCCACGTGCCCGGCCTGGAGTCGGCGGCGCTCTACCGCACCGCTTCGGCGCGCGAGGTGGGCGGGGACTTCTACGACCTGTTCCCGTTGACCGGCGGCCGGTGGGCGGTGACGTTGGGCGACGTGTGCGGCAAGGGCGCCCCGGCCGCGTCACTCACCTCATTCATCCGCTACACCCTGCGCGCGCTGGCCGCCCACCACGACGACCCCGTGCAGGTGCTGGCTGAGCTGAACGCAGCGATGATCGCCGAGCAGAGCCTGGACGCACTGCCCAAGTTCTGCACCGTGCTGTTCGCCGTGCTCACTCCGCCGCCCCCCGGGGATCCGGGCGATCCAGCCGCCAGCGCGGCCGGGGCGGGGTTCGAGGTGACCGTGGCCTCCGGCGGACATCCGCCGCCGTTCCTGCTGCCCGCCGCAGGCGGGGCCATACCGTTCCCGGTCCCACCGGGGACGCTGGTGGGGATGCTGCCCGACGTGCCGTTCGCCACCGGTACCCGGCGCCTGGGCCCCGGGGACGCCCTGGTGCTCTACACCGACGGCCTCACCGAGGCCCGCACCCACGCCGGCGAGGAGTTCGGCGAGGACGGTCTGCAGAGCTTCCTAGCCGGCCACACCGGATGCCGCGCCGCGGAGCTGACCGACCGAATCGGCGCCCTGCTGGACCGCTTCGCCCCCGACCGGGCCGACGACGTCGCGGTGCTTGTCCTGGTCGTGCCACCCGACTCCGGCCGGACCGACAGCCCACCACTGGCCTGCGCCGCCACCACCGTCCGGGACGCCGCCACGGACGGCAAGGAGGAGGACCGGTGAGCACCCCGCCTCTCGTCACCGTCGTCCTGACCACCACCGACCGCGACCGGGTCGTCATCGGCCTGCACGGCGAGATCGACCACGCCACCGCCGCCCGGGTGCACGACGACGTCCTGACCCTGGTCGACAGCGCCCCGGACACCGGCACCCGAGGGGTGCACGTGCTGCTGGACTTCTCGCACGTCCGGTTCTGCGACTCCTCCGGCATGAGCGCCCTGCTGGGCATCTGGCGACGCCTGCACGCCCACGGCGGCACCCTGACCGTCGCCGCCCTGCCTGCCAACATCGCCAAGGCCCTGCGCATCGGCGGCCTGGACCAGATCATCCCCGTCCTCGCGGCCGACACCCCGGCGTGAGAACCCCTCCCCCAGGCGCGGGCCGCCCGCAGACCAACGGCCGCGCTGGGGAGAGAAGGCAACACCGGCGCGTTCCCCGTCACGTCCGGAGCGCGCTGCGCGAGAGCGAGACCGTCTCCCCGGGCACCCGCTGGCACGGTGACGGCCTGTAGGTGACCCGTTCGCCACAGGTTCATCGACCAGATTGACACAAACCTGCCGGCAACGGGCAGCACACGTCAGGAAGTCCCGGGCTCATCCCGGCGCGTGATCTCCCAGCACACCAACATCAAACTTCACAATGTCGCCACGACCTTAGGTCCGGACAACTTCCCCAGCGCACGTCCGCACCTAGATGATTAATGCGTATGTCGGTCAGTGGTCGTAGGCGGTCAGGGATCGGGTGATGGGTTGTCCGGTTGCGCGGTTGTGCCAGATGGCGGCGGTCAGGGCGAGGAGTCGTTGGGCGATGCGGACTCCGACGCCGTCGATGGTGCGCCCGCCGTGTTGCTCGAGGTTCAGTTGGCCTTTGAGGGTGTCGTTG
>NZ_JBQERA010000026.1:0-12311 GCF_053813445.1 Actinokineospora lacus | reverse complement strand
GACCGGGATCAACGGCTCGACCAGCTCCCACAACTCGTCATCGACAACCCACGGCGCAACCATGCAGAAGGGTTCCCCACCAGCGAAAACCCCAACCCACTCATTCTGACAGAAGCTCTTAGAACAGGTCGAACCAGCCCTCGGCGACTTTGGCCTTGCGGTCGGCGGTGCGGCTGTCGACGCTGGGGCGACGAACCGGTCGACCCCGACATGTCGGTGAACGACCCGCGCGGCGCGCCGCTGATCACCGTCGCCGGACGGCCGGAACGCAAAGGCGGCCGGGAGATGGTCGACCGCTTCTCCCGGCTGCCCGCCGACCGTCTCAGCCCACCTCGGGCGGGCGCGCGCCGGCTAGCCGGTGTGCAGCGTGAGGCCCCACGTCGACAAGGCCGGGAGCACCGGGGCGAAGAAGGTGCTCCCGCCCGTCGTGCAATTGCCGGACGCGCCGACGACGACCCCCTGGGCCTGACCGCGCCACATCACCGACGGCAATGCGGCGTCGCCGGGCTGGGAGCAGATGTTGGTCCGGGTCAGACCGGTCAACGTGCCCTCGGGAAAGCGGACCGTGACGTTCACGGCGTTGATGACCCCGCATCGGGTGCCGGTGGTGGGCCCGAACAGGCAGATCGCGGTACCGATCGGCGCCTGTTGCGCGCCCTGCACGGTGATCGGGCCGTTCGGGCCGATCACGTACGGCGTGGAGGTGGTGTCCAGCGGCGGCGTGGCGGCGACGATCGCCTGCGACGAGCCGACGCATGCCCCCGGGACGAGGACGCGGTGCTGATCGGTCGACGTCTTGGCGTTGAAGCCGACCTTGCAGATGGACGAGCCGATGATGACGGTGTCGCCGCCCATGATGGGCGTGGCCTGCACCGCTGGCGGCGCGACGAGCAGGGCGGCGGCGAACAGGGTGGTAAGCATGGGAAGCCTCCTGAAAGGGGAGCTTTCGACCATAAGCAGCACCCACGGCCGCGGAGTAGCCGCCGATCGGTTGGCGACATTGCCACCCCGCCTGCTTGAGCTATGTCGTGATGGTTGGCCCACCACCATCAACGACACCCAAGCACGAGAATTCGCCCAAACCCTCTACCACGAACTCGCCCGCGGCCACCCCTCCACACCGCCTCGACAGCACCACCATCACCCTCACCCGCTGGCCAGACCTCCCCCGACCACACCTCACCGGCAACCGCCACATCACCTTCCACTGAACCGAAACACACGCTCATCGGCATATGCGAGCGTTGGCGTAAGTACGGACATCGGCAGAAGCGGATGTTCAAGGCTGGGCGAAACAGACAGCGACAGACGAACAGCAGTCACGAGCGCCAACACAAGACACCAGCGACACGCTCACACCGACGCGAACACCAACATCTCGCACCCAGCAGCACAGGGCAGTTCAGGGCAGTTCAGGCACCATGAGGTCAGATACTTGAAATAGGGTCCCCTTGACCCCCAGCGCCGCCCCGATCAAGCCCTGACCTGCGGGAATGCAGATCAACACTCTCGATTCACGTCCGTTGCAGTCGGCTGGACGCACTTAACGTTCGCACAAGTGTGCTCACTTCTCCAGTTTCGCTCCTTCTCGGCACCTCGGGTCTCGGCATTGCAACGCCGCCGAGTCCAGTCGCGCCAGGCCCGCGGTACTTCGCGCACGTGCTCGGCGCCGAGCGCCAAGCCGCGGGCGGCGCCCACACGGACCTGCTCCGTGGCGCTCCACTCGACCCGTACCTGACCTCTGCCCGTGACTCTCGCACAGAGGTACCTCGGCCCCAGGATGTAGGCGAACTCGGCCTGGGTCAGCCGTGTCCGACGATACGTCGGCTGGACGCACGTCTCCTTCTGAGCGGCAATTCGCCCCGATCGGGTCACCCCGCGTGTCGGTCGTGGGCGCTAACGTCAAGATCGTGTCGAAGAAGCACCGAGGCCGGACGTCCGCAGGCCCACGCGCACGGACAAGCGGCTCCGCGAACCGATCTCGCGACCATGGAGGGGACCTGTCAGAAGGGGCCGACTCCGCGATTGTCGAGTTGCTTCGCTCCCCTATCGCCCCTGACCTGCTGATCGAAATGCTCATCCCGTTCCTGTGGCGCCGTCATCCGTTCAGCCCGACGGGCAACCTCGCGGTCGACAGCGCGATGGTTCTTCGGCACGCTTTCGCGCACCTCGGCATCGTCGCGACCGTTGTCGCTGTCGACCTGTGGGTCGGGCAACGTCGAGGAAGCCAAGTCGACATGATTGCCAGGCCGGATCCCCGGTGGGACGACGGCCGGTTTGACGGCCACTGCGTCCTGGTGCTGCCCCAGTCGAAACGACTGGTCGACGCGACGGTCGATCAGTTCGCCGCTGTCCGACGCCACCGGAACCATCCTGTGATCGGTCGGGTGACCTTGACGAGCGGCACCTCGGCCCCGCCGCCGGGTACTCACCTCGGTGTCGCCGACGCCTCCGGCCAGATGCTGCTGTACACCGTGGTAGGCCCGGACCCGGTCGAAGTTGTTAGCTCTGCAGACGTCGTCCGGTCGGCGCAGGATCGATACCGCCGGGCGGGGACGAACCTGGCCAGTCACGCGTTGACCCTGCTCAGGCTGCCGGAAGTCCGCGAGCGGATCCGCCGGGCGAACTACCCGCGGTTGAACTCGCTACTCGATCGAGTCGGCCAGTCCGACTTCTTCGTCGACCGTGACGGTGACTTCTCGTTCGCAGTCGATATCGAGGGTCGCGAACGGGTCCAGTCACTTGACCAGATCACACCAGCCGAGACTGACCCGCTCACGTCCCGGCTACCCGACGACGAACCCCCTCATGTCACCTCGGACCCGAATCGCGTCAAGGAGATCCTTCAAGACGTCTCGGCAGCGGCCCGGGTCCACCGCACGGCGGTGCGAACGATGGGCGACGGACACCTCCCGGTGGTCTTCTTCGAGCCCCGGGCCTGGGTCGGCATGGAGGGTCTCAACGGTTCAACGCGCGAGGCGCAGGCCGAGATGATCATCAGTGCGGGTTTCGCACGGTTCCTCCCCGGCACGCCCGCTGTACCGCGCTTGCGTAACTGGTCGGTGATTCCCGCCTTGACTGGATTGGAGCTGTGGGACGGGGGCGGGATCTGGGCACGGTCGGAGCTCGCCGTCGACGAGGAGTGGCGAGTCGCCGCGGCGGCACACGGTGCGGTCCTCGTGATCTACGGGGTCCGCGTCGGCGTCCGTCCGCCCACCGGCTCGGCCCGGTACTCAGAAGCCGACCGAGAGTCCGAGTTGGCGGAGAGCAGGAGAGCGGGCATCGTCGCGGCGGCAGAGATCCCCTGGGCCGAGGACGGGCCGCGCACCCAGCCCCTGTGGCGGCGAGTCCTGCGACGAGCGGAAAGGTGAGGACGTGAGCGGCGAGTTCGGCCTGATGGGGTATCGCTACCAGTACCACGTCATCGTGCTCATGGCGTTGGATCTCTGGGGCGATGACGCCGACCGTGGCGTCGACGAGATCGTCGTGGAGGGCGCTCCAGGCGCCGAGCCGCCTACCTGCTCAAGGTGCACCACAGCGTCACGGACGGAGTCGGTGCGGCGCAGCTCGTCGCGGCGCTGCACGAGGAAGGACCCGAGCCCGAACAGTGCCTCGCGCTCCCCGAGCCCATGCAGTCCGGCCCCACCGGGCCGTACGCGCTGCTGGCGAACAGACTGCGCCACGGCAGAGGCCGACGCCCCATGCCCGGCGCATCGCCCACGCGGGTCGCCCCGGTGTCGAGGGGCAACGGTACCGGCACGCGTCGATCGGCTGCGCTCGCCACCATGGCGCGCGCGACGGTGCTTCCGTGCGCCCCTCCGTCACCGCTGCTGGCAGCCCGCAGTGACACCGTCCACCTGGAACTCGCGGAGTTCTCCCTCACCGATCTGAAGGCGGCGGGACGATCCGTAGGTGGCTCGGTCAACGACGCCTACCTCGCCGCGCTGGCAGGCGCCTTCGACCGCTACCACCGCGAGGCCGGGGTGCCGCTGAGCGACGTCCCCGCCGTGATGGCCATCAGCGTGCGCCCACCAGGATCCCCTCCCGGCGGCAACCACCTGGCCAGCGCCCGGATCGCGTTGCCGAGCACCGCAGGCGGACCGGCGGAGCGGATCAAAGCGGTGCGGAGCAGCGTCGCGGACATCGTCGCGGGCCCCACCCTGGGCGCGTTGAACCGGTTGACCATTCCGCTGGCGTACCTGCCCGCGCGAGTGGCGGCAGCCGGTGCCCGACTGCTGTTGCGCGGTACCGACGTGCTGGCGAGCAACTTCGCCGGAATGCCCGACCAGGTGCACCTGGCGGGCGCGAAGGTGCTCTCGATCCACCCGTTCATCCCCCTGCTGAGAACGGCCGTCGCCGTCGTGATGGTGTCCTACTGGGACCGCGTCTGCCTCGGCGTGACACTGGACCGCGCCGCGATCCCGGACCCCGACCACTTCATGTCCTGCGTGCGCACCGGCTTCGACGACATGCTGCGCCTCGCCGACCCCGACGCGGACCAAGACCGCACGACACCGCGCGCGCGCTGATCCGCCCCGTTCGATCCCGGCAGCCGCCCTCCACGTCACCGCACGACGCGACCCCGGTGTCGGTAATCGTTCCACCGATGGAAGAGGAGAACCACGTGGAGGCCGTGACCACACCCGAGGAACTGCGCATTCCCGACGACGCCGACCCGGCCTCGGCCCAGGACGACATCGCGCTGCTACGCCGGTTCGCCCGATCCGTCGAGGATCGTGCGCGGACCATGACCGGATTTCCCGTCGACCTCGACTTCGACTACCGCATATGGCCGACTTCCTGGCCCTGCACCTCAACAACGTGGGCGATCCGGACCAGGTCAGCGAATACGCGCTGGACACCAAACCGTTCGAGCGCGCCGTCATCGACTTCTTCACCGACATGGCAGGCGGCGACCGGGAGCAGACCTTCGGCTACGTCGGCCACGGCGGCACCGAGAGCAACCTGTTCGCCGCGTACATCGGTCGTGAGCGGCACCCGGGCGCGGTGCTGTACTCGTCGGTCGAAGCCCACTACTCGGTGCCCAAAGCCGCTCGTGTCCTGCGCGTGGAACACGTGCCGACCGCGACGACCGGCGACGGTGAGATGGATCTGGAGGCGCTGCGCCGCGAGTTCCGGCACAGGCCCGGGCACGCCCGCCCTGGTCGTCGCCACGATCGGCACGACGGGCCGGGGCGCGGTGGATGACGTGCCCGGCACCAGGACCGTCGTCGAGGAGGAGGGGGTGCGTGACGTGTTCGTCCACTCCGACGCCGCCTTCGGCGGGCCCTTGGCGGCGTACGGCGAGCCCGCCCGTGGGGTTACCACGCGGGAACCGACAGCGTCGCCGTCAGCGGCCACAAGATGATCGGCTCACCCGTACCGAGCAGCGTCGTACTCGTCCGCCACGCCGACGTCGCGGCCATCCGGCAACCGGACGTCGCGGTGGGCAGCGACGACAACACGATCAGCGGTTCGCGCAACGCGCTGGCGCCCCTATTCCTGTGGTATGCCCTGCGCAGGCTCGGGCGCACGGGGTTCGCACAGCGGGTCCACCGGTGCCTGGAGTTGACCGACTACGCGGTGCGGAGCCTGCGGAGCGCGGGCCGCAACCCTAGCCGCGCTCCCGGTAGCAACGTCGTCCTGTTCGACCCGCCCAGCGCTGACGTCATGCGCCAGTGGCGCCTGCTCACGGTCGACGACCGCGCACACCTGGCGGTGATGCCCCACGTCACCAGAGCGCACATCGACAGGCTCTGCGAGTCCCTCACGTGATGGGGCATCGGCAGAAGCCCGGTGACGCGCGATGTCGAGCGCTGCGCCTTGAGTGACCGATTCCGAAGTGCTCACTCGAACGAGTCGCCACTACGCACCGGCACCACTATCTTGGGCCCCGGTCGGCGGCCACCAGGGTGAGAGGTCGTCAAACGTTCGGATGAACAATCCGAATTCATGCGCCGCGTAATTCACATGACCTACAGTTGACCCAGGCGGCAATTCAGGTCGAGAAGGCGCTCGCACGGCGCACCGGTCCGGTAGACCCACTGTGTCGGAACAGGGGGTACCGCGCGTCGGAGGCGGTGCGAGCGCGACCGAAAGGGCGGCCCGGGTACGCACCTGCCTGTTTTTCCGCTGCGCTCGGAACTGATGCGGTCACGACGGAACGGCACCGTGCAGCGGTTGTCCGGGGAAGAAGGTGGCGGTGGACGAACTCGGCCCCCTCACCGCCCACCGCTGCCCGTCGGCGATCTGGTCGATCGCAACAGCAAGATCGTTGCCGTGCGCGTCTTCCGGATGTGAGGGCACCATGTCACCCACGATCCTGACCGTCGTCGCCGACCGCTTCTGGGACGGCACGAGCGACCACCTCGCAGGGCCCACCGCGGTCACCGCGGTCGACGGCGACATAGTCTCGGTCACCCCCGCCGCCGCGCTGCCGACCGACGCCCGCGCCGTCCGGCTGGGCGCGCGGACCCTGATGCCCGGGCTCATCGACTGCCACGTGCACCTGGTGGACGAGACCCACGACAACCGGCTCACGGCCTATCAGACGTTGAGCGCCGTGCCCGCCATGAAAGCCATGTTGGCGGCCGGGTTCACCACGGTGCGCGATCTCGGCAGTGCGCGCGACCCCGTCAACGTCGCACTGCGGCAGGCCGTCGAGGACGGCCTGGTCGAAGGACCTCGCATGGTGCTCGCGCCCAACATCATCTCCGTGCCGGGCGGGCACGGCGACAAAATGCCCGACTTGAGCGAGCGCTACGGCGCGGACGTGGGCACGCTCGTCGACGACCCCACCCAGCTGCGTCGCGTCGTGCGCCACCAGGCCAGGGTCGGCGCGGACTGGATCAAGTTCACCGCGAGCGGCGGCTTCAGCTCTCCCACCGACGCGCCCGACCACGTCGCCTTCACCGTCGAGGAGATGACCGTGATCGTCGCTGCCGCCCGCGACCACGGTCTGCACTGCGCCGCGCACGCGCTCAACGACGAGGCCGTGCGGCGCGCCCTGACAGCGGGGGTGCGCAGCATCGAGCACGCGAGCCTGGCCTCACGGCAGGCCATCGCGCTCATCGCCGACCACGGCGCCTACCTGTGCCCCACCCTGCACGCCCAAGTCCACTTCATCGACAACCTCGACCACGACGATTTCTGGATCGGTCGCGACCCCAGGACCCGCACGCAATTCCGCACCCACGCCCGGCGCATGCGCGAGTCCACCGCCCACCTGGCCGACAGCACGGTCGACATCGCCTTCGGCACCGACGCAGGCATGTTCCCGCACGGCGAGGCGTGGCGGGAGTTCTGCGACCTCACGGCGGCAGGCCTCTCCCGCTGCGGGTGCTGCGGGCCGCCACCTCGGTCGCCGCCGACCTGCTGGAGCGCCCGGAACTGGGGCGCATCGCCCCCCGGTGCTGCCGCGGACCTCGTCGCCGTGGCAGGCGACCCGTTCACCGACATCAGCGCCATGGGCCGCGTGGAGTTCGTCGCGCGCGCCGGTGTCGTAGCGGTCGACCGGACCGGCAATGGGTGAGGGCGACGAGCCCGAACGGCCCGGTGTCCGCCCGTCGCGGCCGGCGGCCCGACGGCCGGTCCGCGGCGGCGGGCCGCAGACCCGAGGAGGCGATCGTGACCGACCCACTGCACCGGCCCGTGCCACCGCCCGACCTCGGAGGAGGGTGATGGGTTGGTCCGGCGAGTACGACGCGGTGGTGGTCGGCGCGGGGTTCGCCTGGCTGAGCGCGGCGGACGCGCTGCTGCGCGCCGGGCTCACCGTGCGCGTCCTGGAAGCCCGCTCCAGGGTCGGCGGCCGCGTGCTGACCCGCTACCTGCCCGACGGCACCCAACTCGACCTGGCGGCCAGTGGATCGGCCCGACGCAGCTCAACATGGCGGGGTTTGGTCGACCGCTACGGTGTCCGGACCTACCCCACCCCGGACGGGGGTGTGCCGGTCTTCGACCTCGACGATCGGCACCTGACCGGCACACCCCCGGAGGTCGCGGAGATCTTCGCCGAGCTGGGGAGCCTGTCCCGGCAGGTCTGCGTGGAGGAGCCCTGGAGCGGTCCGTGGGCCGAGCAGTGGGACCGGTCCACCGTCGCGACCTGGCTGGAGGGCAAGCGCGTCCCACCCGCCGTGTTCCGGTTCGTGGACCGCATGGTCTGCGGCGGTCTGCTCGCCGGCAGCGCCGCCGACACCTCGTTGCTGGAGACCCTGTTCCACATCGCCTCGGTCGGGGGCGCGAAGCACGTGCTCGGCGACGAGGACACGGCGGAGGACATCGGTGTCGTCGGTGGGCCGCAGCAGATCGCCGAACGGATGGCCGCCGGGCTGCCGCCGGGAACCCTGCACCTGGCCGATCCCGTGCTGGGCATCGAGCACGACACCACCGCTCGTGTGCACACGAGAACGTCTTCCTACCGGGCCGCGCGCGTGATCGTCGCGGTGCCGCCGACGCTCGCCGGGCGCATCAGGTACGACCCGCCGCTGCCTGCCCTTCGGGAAGCGATCTTCCAGCGGATGCCCGCCGGGACCGCGTTGAAGGTGCACGCCGTCTACCCCGAACCGTTCTGGCGCTCCAACGGCCTGTCCGGAGTGGCCCGGTCCACCACCAGCGTCTCACCGAAACCGTCGACGGCACCCCGCCGGGCTCACCCCGGGCCGTGCTGACCGGCTTCGCCTACGGCTCGCAGGCGGTGGCGCTGCGCCGGGGGAAGCCGGAAGCCCGCCGCGGCGCCGTGCTGGACCACCTCGCCACCCTGTTCGGCTACCGCGCGCTGGCGGCCGACGACTTCGTGGAGTTCGACTGGCTCGAGCAGGAGTGGACCCGCGGCGGATTCTCCGGGCACTTCATCCCGGGCGCGTGGACCGCTTTCGGGCAGGACCTGCGCCGCCGGTCGGACCGCTGCACTGGGCCTGCACCGAGACCGCCATCCACTGGAACGGCTACTGCGACGGAGCCGTGGAGTCCGGCTGCCGTGCCGCCACCGAGGTGCACCACACCCTGTCACGTTGATCGACACGTCCTTTCGGTCGATCGTTCGCCCCGGACCCGGTCGCGACCTCGGTGGACCCGGGAGAACTGCTGCCCGCATCCACACGGCGTGCCTACGACGTGCACCCCGTCATCCACGCCATCCTCGACCGCGACGGCGAACCCTTCCAGGAGTTGCAGGCCAAGTGGGCACCCAATATCGTCGTCGGGCTCGGCAGGCTCGGCGGCGCCACGATCGGCACGGTGGCAAACAACCCGCTGGGCAAAGGCAGGTGCCTGGACTCCCTCGGCGCCGAGAAAGCCGCCCGCTTCGTCCGGATGTGCGACGCCTTCGGCATCCCACTGCTGGTGCTGGTGGACGTGCCCGGCTTCCTTCCCGGCGTCGGCCAGGAGTGGGGTGGCCTGGTGCGACGCGGCGCGAAACTGTTGTACGCCTTCGTCGAAGCAGGTCTGCGCAAGGGCACCCGCCCGCTGCGGTGTCGAGCACGGCGGACTGGGTGATGCCCTGGCGGGCGCGTCGTAGTGTGCGCCCGTGACCGGGCACCGGCAAAATTCACCGTGGAACGTGCTGGATGCCTGGAACATGAAATTCGGCTGTCGTGTGGGAGCGCGCCTCGCACGGGGAAAGGCGGCCTGGCCGCTCAGCTGACGAAGCCCTACGTTGTCTTGGCTGTTTCTCGCGGCGGACCCAGCGTCACGCCCCATTGGATCCCAAGTTGACCTCGCGTAGCGTGAAGACAACTCGCAATGCGACTCGACTACTAGCGTGCCGGTACAAGACCCCTGGTTGAGCCAGGTCCCATCCTTCTGCGCTCCCGCCGGGTGCACCCTTGTTCATCTGCGTGTGCGGAGCAGGTGGCTCTCCGTGCCGGCCGGTCTATGTAGCCCTGCGGACATGGCCGCGGCGCTCCGCAGTCAGGTCTTCCCGATGACCGAGTACTCAAGCCCGCTGCTCTGTTCGCCGAAACGCGAGAAGATCTACGAGGGCATGACGGCGTGAGAAATGGACAGGACCCCGTGCCGAGGTCCTGTCCATTTCGGGAAACTAGTGGATCGTGACGTCCTCGACCACGATGCGGGGATTGAACTCGCGCGTCTGGAACTTGTTCATCTGGAACGCGATCGGGTTGCCCCGCCAGTCGCGGGCGTCGATCGTGATCAGATTATTGCCCGAGTCGACCTTGTAGACGTCGGTGATGTACACGTCCATCCGGCCTCCATTGGCGAAGCAGTGCCGCCCCTGATTGTGGATCATCACGTAGCCGCTGGTGTCGTTGCACCGGACGGCATCGATCTGCACCTCCATCGGAGGGTTGACCGACTTGATGGGCGCGGCCTGCGCGGGGCCGGCCACGGTGGCGAAAGCGCTCGCCGCGAAAAGGCTTGCCGCGAGCAGGGATTTCGTTCGCATTATTCGCACTCCCCAGACTAAGAACGCCTCTTGCGTTCGATTGGCTGTGCGATTTCCACGTTAGGAGGCGGTCGGAGTCGACCGCAACCGTTTCATCCTGGCCTGAAACCTGAGTATCCGGTCAAGATCCGACCAGCTCCGCAGTGCGTCGGGACTCGTCCTGGTGGCCCTGGTGTGAATCGGCCCACCTCGGTGCGGGGTGAAGGTTCTGGTGAATCCTCCCCATTCCCCGGCCGACGTGGACACGAAGTGCGCAACAGCGAACGGCGACGGGCGATGATCCGATCCGAACTCACCGACGTCACCGATCTCCGTTCAGCAGGCCCCTTCGTCCGGCCGTACGACCATGCTCATGGCGCTGCGCGCACCGAAGTGGCGCGTGCACGCAGCACGCCGAAACGCGGACCGAGAAGTCGACGCCGAAGCTGAGCGCCTTAGCCTGCACCAGGCGGCAACATCCGCGATGTATTGCTGTGGCACCACCCAAACGACAACAGCCCGTCATCGGACGCGAGCGTCACCTGACCACTATAAGTCGAAACCGGCCTGCACCACCAAGCATCCACTCCGAACCGCTGGTCAGCCCCATTCCCATCCCTTTGGCGCTCCCTCCAAGGACTCGAACCTGCGCATCACTACGTGCTCAGGATGTGATGCCCGCTCCGCTATGCCCGAAGCCCGATCACGTCTGTGACCGATTGTTGGTCATTAATCTGAGCGCCGCTTCGAACGCCGGCCCGTCTTCAGTTGAATATCGGCCCGAATCAGCAGATCACCATGCACCAACAGCGGTGTGGTCGCTAATGGAATCGCACCAGGGGCACCCACGCACACCACAGCCGTCACAGGACCTTCCACAACGGGCACGAACCGTGCGGGACCGTCAGCAACACGCACACAGCCAAGCCGAAGTGCGCCACCAGTCCACGAACCGACACGAACCGCCCCAGAGCAGAACCAACATAGGTCTGACCAGGGCAGATGGCGACGATTGAACGCAGTTGGCGAAGTTCACCCGATCGGGAAGATCAACGACGACCCCTTGACCAGATCAACAAGCGATCTGGAGCGCACTTCTCCTGTTTCGCTCCTTACCCGCCAGTACAACGATCTTACCGTCCACAAACGACGATCAACTGAAGATCATCCTCAGAACATCAAAACGCCCGCCGACCTGGTGTTTCCACCAAGTCGACGGGCGTTTCTCAGATCGTCGGGCTGACAGGATTTGAACCTGCGACCCCTTGACCCCCAGCGGGACGAGGGATGTCCACGGTGGTCCTGTCGGATCCGTTGTGGCTGGTCGAGTCCGTTGGCAGTCCAGGTCAGGGCCTCCAGACCGGCCTCGTCCAACAGGTCCGTGAGACACCTGTGAGACGGGACCCGAGCACCCAGAGGTCCTGTTCACGATGACCACCATCCACTCCCCCACGCCCACCTCACCACTTCGACGCCCACCGCGGCACCTTCACCCGCCCTTCGACATGAATGTCGCGGGCCTCGACAGCCAGCAGCCAGACGAGGCGGCGCCGTGAGTGCGAACCCCTCAATGGCCCAGATGTGGCATGTGCGCGGTGAGCGCTGGGAATCGATCCCGCACCGCGTGCTGCGCGACAAGCGCCTGACGTTCCGTGCGCGTGGCCTGCTGTGTTACCTGCTGTCGCTGCCTGACGACTGGCAGACCAGCGTGCAGCGGCTGCGCGACCTCACCCCGACCAAGGAGCCCGGCCGCCCCTACGAGGGCCGGGAGGCGCTGGAGTCGGCCGTTCACGAGTTGGAGGGCTGCGGCTATTGAGGCGAAAGTGATCGATTGCCTGTAGGTTGACGCGTGTGGTTGAGGTCGAGGGTGCGCACCGGTTGTCGCCTGCGGAGCAGGAGGTGTTGCGGTTGCGGGTGGTCGCGGCGCTGG
>NZ_JBQERA010000025.1:0-13376 GCF_053813445.1 Actinokineospora lacus | reverse complement strand
CGGACGAACACCTCCGGACGACGACCCACGACCACCTCCCGCTCGACATGGGAGAACCAGCCTGGCCCGTCAACCAACCAGACCGATTACCGGGTCAACGTTCCGAGATGCAGCACTAGGTGCTCCGTTCAGCCCCAGGCGGGGTCGTCGTGGGCAAGGGATGTTGTGCCGCGCTCGATCGGTGGCTCCCATTCCTGCCAGCGGATCGCGGTCGGCCGGGTGCAGGCTTGGGCGAACTGGTGCACCGCGGTTCGGATGTCGGTGAGGGGGACTTCGGCGTCTGGGGGGTATTGGAAGATGTTCCACTGCCAGTCGTATTCGAGGTAGACGTCCCCGTGGCGGGTGTCTCCCTGGCTGAAGAAGGTCTCGTTGGTGGTCATGACATCGGCCGTTCCCGAGGCGGGCCCACCACCAAGATCCACCTCGGGTGTGACGGCCACGGCCGGCCACTCTCGATCGTCCTGACCGGCGGCAACGTCAACGACTGCACCGTGTTCACCCGGGTCATGGCCGCTATCCGATTCGACCGGCCGGGATAGGGACGGCCCGCCACGCGGCCGAGCCGGGTGATCGCGGACAAGGGCCACTCCAGCCGCGCCATCCGCACTTACCTGCGCAAACGTCACATCCCAGCGACCATTCCCGAACGCCGTGATCAGCAGGCCAACCGACTGCGCCGCGGCCGGGCCGGCGGTCGCCCGCCGACCTTCGACCGCACCGCCTACAAGCGCCGCAACGTGGTGGAACGCTGCTTCAATCGGCTCAAGCAGTTCCGCGCCATCGCGACCAGGTTCGACAAGACAGCCACCTCCTACCGAGGCATGCTCGACCTGGCCACCCTGCTCATCTGGCTTTGAGGACAGGCCCTAGTTGTATTTGGCTATTAGGTTGGTGTCAGTCGGCTGGTGGGTGGGTGGCCTCCGAGTGCGTGGTGGCGGCGTTGGGTGTTGTAGTGCTCGATCCAGGGTGCCAAGGCCGCGGTGCGTTGGGTGTTGCTGGTGAAGACCTGCCGGTAGGCCCATTCGGTTTGCAGGGTGCGGTTGAGGCGTTCGACTTTGCCGTTCTGCCAGGGGCAGTGGGGCTTGATGCACTTCTGGGTGATGCCGTGTTCGGCGCAGACCTGCCGCAGTGACCACCGGTAGGCCCAGGCGTTGTCGGTCATCAATCGCTCGATGGTGGTGATGCCGTGTGCGGCGAAGTAGGTGATCGCCCGGGCGAGGAACCCGGCGCAGGTGGGGCCTTTCTCGTCGGGGAGGACTTCAGAGTAGGCCAGTCGGGAGTGGTCATCGACCAGGGAGTGCACGAAGTCGAAACCGATCTTGGTGGTGCGGTCGCGGGGGGCTTCCCGGCCGGCCCGGCCGTGGGCGCGCCAGCCGCCGCCGTCGGGGATGCGGCCGATCTTCTTGACGTCCATGTGGACCAACTCGCCGGGCCGGTCACGCTCGTAGCGGACCGCGGTGGCCTTGGAGGCCCGGATGACCTGCCCGGTGATCGGGTCCAGCGCCGCGAGCCGGGGGACCTGGTGGCGGGCCAGGACCCGTGAGACCGTGCGGGCCGGGACCCCCAGCTCGGCGCCCGGCCAAGCCGGGCCACGGCGTTCACGCTCCCGCAGCTCGACGATCCGGGCCTGCACCTCGACAGGTGTGCGGCGCGGGGAGGAATGCGGGCGTGAGGACCGATCCCGCAGACCCGCCTCACCTTCGACGGCGTGCCGGTCGAGCCAGGTGCGCACGCATGTGCGGGAGATACCCATCGCCGCGGCGATGTGCGCCTGCGGCCACCCGGCCCGATGCCGCTCGACGATGAGCAGCCTGCCGCGGAAGGTGGTGCGGGCGTTACGGTGGGACACGGAGACCTCCAGGCCAGATGGATGACGTCGCAATCACCACCGCACCCGGAGGTCTCCCCCATTCCAAGCACCACCACCGGCGTGTCACCAACCTCCTGGCCCAGTACACGAGTTGATCGTCAAGACGTTGGAGGAGACGCCGGGGCAGGACACCCACTGGTCGACCCGGTCGATGGCCCGCTCGATCGGGCTGTCGCAGTCGGCGGTCTCGCGGATCTGGCGGGCGTTCGGGCTCAAACCGCACGCGATCGAGACGTGGAAGCTCTCGACCGATCCGCAGTTCGTGGACAAGGTCCGCGACGTCGTCGGCCTCTACTTGGCGCCACCGGAGAACGCGCTGGTGCTCGCCGTCGACGAGAAGTCCCAGATGCAGGCGATCGACCGGACCGCGCCGATCCTGCCGATCATGCCCACCACCCCGGCGCGGATGACCCACGACTACGTGCGCCACGGCACGACCAGCCTGTTCGCCGCACTCGACCTGGGCAGCGGATCGGTCATCGCCCAGCACTACCGGCGCCACCGCCACCAGGAGTTCCTCCGGTTCCTGAAGTTGATCGACACCGCGGTGCCCAAAGACCTCGATCTGCACCTGGTGCTGGACAACCACGCCACCCACAAGACCCCCAAAGTCAAGGAATGACTGATCCGCCACCCCCGGTTCCACCTGCACTTCACCCCCACCAGCGGGTCCTGGCTCAACCTGGTCGAACGCTGGTTCGCCGAACTGACCAACCGCAAACTGCGCCGCTCCGCCCACCGCTCGGTCACCGAACTCGAAGCCGACGTCCGCCGCTGGATCAACGACTGGAACGCCGACCCCAAACCATTCGTCTGGGCCAAGACCGCCGACCAGATCCTCGACACCCTCACCGCATACTGCACACGAATTAACGACTCACGACACTAGTCGCCAGCGACACGCTCGTGCCAGCGCGAACACCAAGACCTCCGCACCCGACAGCAGGGAACAGTTCAGGCTGCATGAGGTCAGATACTTGAAATAGGGTCCCCTTGACCTCCAGACGCGCCCCGATCATGGCCTGAACTGCGAAAACGTGGAAATCGGTCTCTAATTGGGGCCGCTCGCGGCATGTTTTGGCGCAATTGACGTCCGCTCAAGTGTGCTCGCATCTCCAGTCTCGCTCCTTCTGAGTACCCGAGACCCGCGGGACGGGCAGTGTGCCTTGAACCCCCTCAGCGGCATGGGCGGACGTCCGATGATGCTCGATCCGTACTTGCGCGTCACGCCTCACTGCCGCGCACGCCAGTACGCAAGATGTTCTCGGGAAGCTCGAGTGTCCGGGTGGTCGGAGCCGAGCAGGCGAGTCCGGTCTTGTAGGAGTTGTTCGGTATCGTCCACCGCACGCGCCACATCTCCATAACCACCGCGTACGGTCGCCAAGCTCCCGCGGGTAATCAGAGTCTCGGGGTGGTCTGGTCCCAGCACCCGTGTCTTGTCGGCAAGGAGCTGCTCCAGTGCGCGTGCTACCGCCGGTAGATTGCCGACGCGGGCGCGATGACGCAAGAGGCCGCTCCGAGCGCTCAGAGTGGCGGGGGGTCCGGTCCCTGCAACCGGCCCCTGTCCGCGACAAGCCGTTCGAAATCGGCGATCGCACCCCACTGCCCCGGACGACCCCGCTCCCTCCTGAGCCCTCTCAGGGCGCCCGCCGTCGGGGTGTCGGGAAACGACCATTAACCGACACAGCGGAGGCGGCTTGCCGGGACGGTCGCACGGGTGTCGATAAGTCGTGTCGGAAATCAACGTCGGCTATCGGTATCGCCTGCCGGTACCTGTTGCGCGCGATCTACTGGATAACGCACGAGTGGGGCAGTCGGTCGGTGCTGGTTGTCGCCGCGGGTGTGGCTCATCGACCGGGTGATGGCCAATTGTCCGGTGGGTGGGCTCAGGTCTCGGTGGGGTCGTTGTCAAGCGCGGGCACCGATGCGGGGGTCACCGGCCGACCCAGTAGACCGTGCAGTTCGCTTCTCTGCGGGCGGCGATGTAGATCTCTATGGTGGTGGGGGTGGACCATGCGAGTGTGGGCAGCCCGGCTCGGTCGACTACGTCGCTGAACCAGCCCTCGTTCCAGATCGAGCCGTTCACCTTGATCCACCAGGGCACCTCGAAGGAGCCGTTCCCGCACTGCTCGTCGGCGATCAAGACGCTGTCGAACTTGTTCGGTGTCATGTCGGTGGTGAAGGTGATCGTCATGGCCGCGGGGATCTTGTATCCGACACCACCGACACAGGCGTTGGGGCCGCAGTCAGGGTAGCTGGCCACATACGGATGCTTATCGAAGTCGCCCAGCGGGCCCGAATTGGCGAACTCGACACCAATTCCATAACCTGCCATGCTCACACTGAAGTGAACAAACCATGCAATAAACAGAGAAAATGTCGTTTTCACCGTCGTTACGATGAATCCGATAGCCGCTACGAACGCGGTAATGGTGATGAGGTAGGGGAAGAATCCGGGCGCGTGTCCGAAGATGGGTTTGACCAGGTTTTCAGCCCCAAGCATCCCGAAGGCCGCGCCCACTACCCCACCAAATGCTCTGCCGAGGATGCCGATCATCGAGAGCGGGGCTCGGCTTGGTGATGTTCCTCGGGCAACGGTGCGGTTCTTGCGTCCACGTTCACCCGGCGGCTGCGGGCGTCTTGGTGGAGGCGTGCTGCGCCAGCGCCTGACAGGGACGTTTTTGCTGCTCAGGGAGTTATCTGGTTGTCCGTCGTCAAGCAGGATTACTGGCGGTCGGGGGGCGTGTGTGGCGCTGTCAATGACGGTCGGTGATGGTTCGTCGGGGGGCTCGGCTGGTGCGGTTTCGGGGTGTTGGTGCACTGCACGGCGGGTTTGTTCGAGTTGCTGTTCGCCTTCGTGGCGTACCTCATCAAGGCGGTCCAGGACGCGTCGGTGTTCTTCCAAGGAGTCGGATCGCCCGCCCGGCAGGGCGGGCAGGTAAGGCGACGATTCGACGGAGGCGGGTGAGGTGTTTTCGTAACGGATCAGGCGTATCTGCAGTTCGTCGCGTTGGCGACGGAGTTCATCGGCCAGTGCGGTGGCCTCGGCGAGACGCTGCTCGGTATCGGCTTGCCCCGCTTCGGCGCGAGCAAGTTGCTCCTCGGCGGCCCGGACCCGGTGAGCCGCCGGATCGCGGTCTTCGTGGCCGGTGTGAGCGAGCGCTTCGGCGGTGTCGAGGCGGTGACGGAGGTCGTCGCGTTCCCGCACCAGGCGCACATGCTGCTGAGCGAGTTCTCTGAGGACCACGTCGTAGGCGGAGACCAGCTTGACGTAGCGCTCGCGGTTGCCGACGGCGTCGATGAGTTGCTGTTGGGTGGCGATGAGCTGGTTCTTCAGACTGGTGATCTCGCGCGCGTTGTGACTCTGACCGCGGGCGCGTGGTTTCGCCGGAACGCTGTCGTAGATCTCGTCCAAGTCGCGCCGGACAACCGCGGCATCCACCGGCGAGACACCGGTTTTCCGAGCCCACAGATCGAAAAACGCGTGGACCAAGCCGACCGGGACCCGCTGGTCCTTCATGTGCATCAGCTCGCTGAGCACCCGGGGTTTGATCTCGGGGTCCTGGACGCCGGTTGGTGGGGTCTTTGTCGTGGGCTGGGCGAGCAGAGCCCGCGCGGCGGGGTCACGCTCGGCAGGGGGCCGCTGCCGATCCTGGATGATCCACAATGCCGCCGCGTTCTTGTTGTGGAACCTGCCCTCGGTGCGTAGCCGCACCATGAACTCTGCCAACCGCACTCCGGGTGGCCCATAGCGGGCCAGCAAATCGTCCCGCCTGATCTTGGGCGGAGCGCCCCCGACATTCCTTCTGTCACCATCGACCACCCCCGCCAGCCCCCTTCGGCCCTCGACGTTGTCGGCGCGGAAGTAGCCGGAAAACCACCACGTGATCCGTACTGGATGGGCGAGCACCAAGCGGTGTCCGCCCACCAGGGTCCCCGGCCCGGCCTCCACCAGCACCAGGGACCCTCGCCCCTCGGAGGGATCACATGTCCAACCTGCCCGACCGCCTCCCCATGATCACTCACAGCGCATCTCCGACCAGCACCGGATCCCGCCTACCGGTCCCCGCCATCCCGCCGTGCGCCTGCGCCCACCTCACCACGGCGCCCACTGACAACGGTCAGCAACCGCTGATCGGCGTGCGACCCCTGCTGGTCTTCATCGCCGCGCTCGTGTTCGCGTTTCTTGTCGGCTGGCTGAGCTTCCTGTCCAGCACCGACGTGCCCGACGCGATCATCAAGGGCATGGTCACCTTCGGCGGCGTGGCCATCGGCCTCAACCAGATCCTCCCGCAACGGCACTAGCCCGAAGGCGGACAAGTCTGCGCGGCGTCGTAGAGCTTCCTCCGGGATCGCTGTAGGACTTGGCAGGGATCAGGTGGGCAACGGCCGGCCTTCGGCCACAACCTGCTCGTCAGGAAGTTCGGTCCGGCTGGGCAGGGCGTTGGTCTCGGCGGTCACGACGCCGCGGACGACGGCAAGGCTGACGCCGCGGACGATCTCGCGTAGAGATTGCCTTCGGCGCGGCGGGCAAGAATGGCGCGGCGTTTGTCGGCATCGACGACGGTGGGGGCGCCCGCCGGTGCGGCCGCGGGCGGCGGTCCTCGGCCAGGGCGAGCCCCGCAAGCGGTGGTTGGTTCGTTTCAGGACACCGTTGTGGGCAATGTGACGCCGGCCGCAGTGACGGCGTCCTGCACGATGCCGCCGGGAAGCGGGTCTCCGTCCAAGGTCCATTCGATGGTCAACTTGTAGCGGTCCGACCACAACCGGCGCGCGTCCTCGACGATCGTGGCGACGAACTCGGCCAAGTCCTCGCCACCCATACTGTCGTCGCGCAAACCCCACTCGGCCATCCAGGACACCTCCGTCGGGTCGTCCTCGGCCACACACCGATCCAGTTCGACCTCCACCACGTGGGGACGTCGCACCACGATCGCCGGGGTCTCGCGCGGACGCGGCCCCTTCCCACTTGTTGCTTTCGCCTCGGCCCGTTCCCGGGCCCGCCGCTGTTGTCGTGACTCACTCATGGAGCCAGATCATGTTCGGGTGTCGAGCCGGTCCGGCCGACCCACGCCGTGAGGCAGTCATCGGCGGCGCAGGTCTTCGCGGATGAGGAGCTGGAGCGTCTGCGGGGTTTCTCGGAGATTGGCCGGACAAAGCACCGGTCTCCGGTCTCGAATCCACCCACGGGTCTGCCGCCGGCGGGGTATCGGCCTTCCGCTCCGCGCACACCGCACCCGACCGACACACCACGACGATCGATCATGAAATGTCACGAGGCCGTCCCGACCACCAACACGAATCCGATCTCGAGAGCGGCCGGAATCACCCGAAGGGATGGTTTCACGTCACCGACGACGTTTCCGAACGGATGACGGGAGACCATCCAGCCACAGCTATTTGGAAAGGCACATCGGGCGCACAACGAACGGGGACCACATGAACCACCGAATTCTGTCAAGCCGGCGGATCGGCGCCGTCGCGATGATCGCCACCCTCGCGACCGGCGGCGGGATCGTTCTCGCCCCATCGGCCGCCGCTGCAGTCGGCGTCTGCACGGTCAACCTCCAGCAGGTGGCAGGCGACACGATCAACGGCACTCCCGGAGACGACCTGATCTTCTGTGTTCGGGTGCCCTCGGGGGTGACCGTCAACGGCCTCGAAGGAAATGACCAAATCGACATCTTCGGGGCGGACGCCAAGGATGACGCCATCGACGGAATTGTCAACGGCGGCCCTGGAAACGACATCATCAGAGCGGGAGGGGCCACGAACAGCTACGCGAACGACGGGCTTGTCGATGCCGGCGAGGGAGACGACAGCGTCATATTGGGCGGCGGTGCCGGGGTCTACGCCGGAGGGTTTTCCTCTACGGGCAGCGACGCGAACAACGGCACGGTCGAGGGTGGCGGAGGTAACGACACCATCACAGCGACAGGCGGCAACGGAGCGAACGCCCGTGGAACCGGGAACTTCGACGCTCGTGACGGCGGTCGAGGCGGTTACGGAAACGACGGCACCATCCGCACCTCGGGCACCGTCATCCTCATCGGGGGCCTCGGAGGCGAGGCCAACCCCAGTACAAGCGGTGACAATGACGGAGGGGACGGCGGTGACGGCAACAACCGCCGTATCGAGTTCGTGCAGCAGGACGGGGTGGCCAACCGTCTCGACACGCGCGGCGGACGAGGCAGGGAAGGCCGGTTCTCCGGCGAGGGGGGCCATGGCGGGATCGGCAACGACGCCCGACTGGCCGTGGCCGCGGTCGTGACCGTGACCGGCGGCAACGGCGGACCGGCAGGCCCCGACGGCTCAGAGGGCGGCAACGGCGGCGACGGCACCAACAAAAGCTTGTCCGTCCTTCCCCCCTACGCTGGCGACAACAACACCGCCACCGGCGGCAACGGCGGCCCCGGTCGCCCCTGCGGACTCGGTGGTCTGGGCGCGGATGGCAAAATCACCGGGAACTTCACCGTCCGCAACGGCACCTCCTGCTAGTACTCCAGCAGCACTTCGTGATCATGATGCTGTAGCTTGTTGATCTTGTGTTGGTTGATGAGGACCTTGAGGCGTGGGTGGCTGGCCTGGATGACCTGTTCGCGCAGGTCGCGGGCCGTTTCTTTCGGGCTGAGCCGCGCCGTCGGGCTCGTGCCTACGTGCGTGGCCTGTTGGCGCCGCTGGTCGGCAAGAATGGCTGGACTCTGGCCGAGGCCGCCGGCGAGTTGACCCCGGATGGCATGCAGCGTCTGCTCAACGCCGCAGCGTGGGACGTCAACGGGGTCCGTGATGACGTGCGCGCTTACGCCGTGGAGCACCTCGGTGATCGTGACGGAGTACTTGTGGTCGACGAAACCGGGTTCTTGAAGAAGGGCACCCGCTCCGCCGGAGTGCAACGGCAGTACTCCGGCACCGCCGGGCGCATCGAGAACTGTCAACTGGGCGTGTTCCTTGCTTACGCCACAAGCAAAGGCCGCACGTTGATCGACCGGGAACTCTACCTGCCGAAGTCCTGGACCGGCGATCGGCAACGATGTCAGGAAGCCGCGATATCCGACGAGGTCGAGTTCGCCACCAAGGCGGCACTGGCACAGGAGATGCTCGCGCGGGCGCTGGACGCCGGGGTGCCCGCCGCATGGGTTACCGCCGACGAAGCCTACGGTGGAGACTCGAAGTTCCGCCGCTGGCTGGAAACCAGGCGCATTGGCTACGTGGTCGCGGTTGCCTGCAACCAGACGATCCCCGCCACGGCCGGCACCTCGCGGGCCGATGCTCTGGTGGCACAAGCACCCGACGATGCGTGGAAACGACGCAGTTGCGGCGATGGAGCCAAGGGGCCACGACTGTTCGACTGGGCAGTCGCTTCCCTGCCGGTGTATGAGGACACCACGACGCCGGGGTGGTCTCGCTGGCTTCTGGTGCGCCGATCGTTGACCCCCAACAGCAAGGGTGAACTCGAACTGGCCTACTACTTATGTTACGCCCCAACGGGGACAACTGACGACGACCTGATTCGAGTGGCCGGCGCCCGATGGACGGTCGAGGAATGTTTCCAAACCGCCAAGAACGAAGTCGGTCTGGACCACTACCAGGTTCGCCGCTATGACGCCTGGTACCGGCACGTCACCCTGGCCATGCTCGCCCACACCTACCTCGCCGTCACCGCCGCCATCGCCCCAAAAGCCCTGGCAGCGACCTCATCCCAATCACGTTGGGCGAGGCCAAGCGTCTCCTGGCACACCTGATCACCACACCGGTCGACCGCGTCGTGACCTGGACCTGGTCTCTCTGGCGCAGACGCCACCAATACCGCGCACGACAAGCCCACTACCAGCGACGATGCCAAAAGATCACGAAGTGCTGCTGGAGTACTAGGCCACCGACACAAAGACGTCGACGACGACTACTCCCACGTCACCGACCTCATGATCCAGAAAATGCGCAACGCCCTGCAGAAACGCTGGGAGCACGACGGGGGTTGGACCTGGCCCGACACCCATACCGCACCGACAACAGCCGCCTGACCCCTTCGGTATTACGAATGAGGTCAGATCACGCTGCTCCCCAGATGCTCCCCAAAACGATCAACGCCCCACCAACAAGATCCGTTGGCAGGGCGTTGACCAGCACAAACAAACTGTGGGCGATACTGGGATCGAACCAGTGACCCCTTCGGTGTGAACGAAGTGCTCTCCCGCTGAGCTAATCGCCCGGGATCGTCGCCGGTGGGGGCGACGGGGAGAACACTACAACAGGGGCTGGGCTAGCCGAAAATCGGGGACCTCAACCAGGGCCAGTAGACGCCGAACCAGCGGCCCATCAGGCCGAAGGCGCCCAGCAGCCACAGGGTCGCCACGACGATCAGGCCGGTCAGGAGCAGGACCAGGAGGCGGACGGCCAGGTTCTGGCGCTTGAGCCAGGCGACCCAGTTGTCGTACTTGGCGCGGGCGAAGTCGAGGACGCGGCGGGCCCAGGGGAACTCGACGGCGAGGATGGCCAGGCCCGCGAAGACGACCAGCCAGCCGGGGCCGGGGTAGGGGATCAGGACGATGCCCGCCGCGAGGACCGCTCCGCCCGCGACCGCGACGCCGATACGCCACACCAGGCGGGTGGTGCGGGAGCGGTCGGCCCAGTCGGGGCGGAACGACTTGTGTTCGGGAGCCTTGCTCGTCACCGCAGCACCTCTCGTTCGCCAGGACGTCATTCTCAGGGCAGGGGCGGCCTGAGGCATCCCCAGTGGCGTTGACCTGCGGGAACGTGGTTCGTGCCACATCACCCGGTCGCACCGCAGGTCAGGGCGGACTTTACCAATCAGTGACATCCTGGGGAGGCAAGATTCGCACTCCAGGCGCTACCGACGGAGCCCGAAACCAGCCAGTATGGGAAGTGCTGCGGACTGTTCAGGTGACGGTCCGCAGCCGTATGAACGCTAGGCGCATCAGGCGGTGCCCCGTCCGGGTGACATATCCCGGAATCGCGACCGTTTTGTTGCGCACAGGCGTCACATGGAAGGGGCTCAGTCGTTTTGACTGGGAAGGGAGCAGAAGGGTAGGGCGATGCGAAACGATCACGTGACGCTGCGGTCGACAGCGGTGTTCGACCTCCTGGCACCAAGGACGCCAGCGGTGCCGGTGAAGGTGGAGCTGCGCTACGACACGCGCGACCCCTACGCGGTCGTCGCCGCCTTCCGGACCGGCCGCGCGGGCTGGGTCGAGTGGGTCTTCGCCCGCGACCTCCTCGCCGACGGACTCATCGCCGAGGCGGGCGACGGCGATGTCCGCATCCGCCCGGCGGGCGACGACCCCGAAGTCGTCGTCATCGAGCTGAGCTCCCCGTCCGGCCACGCCGTGTTCGAGGCCGCCGCCCAGGAGCTCGCCGACTTCCTCGACCGCACCTACGACGTCGTCGTCCCCGGCAACGAACACCTCTGGGTCGACGTCGACGAAGCCCTCACCCACTTGATCTCCACCGACCTGACCTGAGCAGATCCCAAAACCAGACCCCGATTTGGAACGGCTCCGGGACCTCGGATAGAGTTCACTCGCACCAAGCCGGAGGGCAGCGGATCACCACCGCGACCATCCGGAGGGCGTGCGGACGTAGCGCAGCTGGTAGCGCATCACCTTGCCAAGGTGAGGGTCGCGGGTTCGAATCCCGTCGTCCGCTCGGAAGCGGTTCGGCCTTGCGCCGGCCCCCTGGAGGTCGCACCTTCGGGACCTGGCGGAGTGGCCGAGTGGCTTAGGCAAGGGCCTGCAAAGCCCTGTACGCGGGTTCGATTCCCGCCTCCGCCTCGGGCGATTAGCTCAGTGGGAGAGCACTACCTTGACACGGTAGGGGTCACTGGTTCAATCCCAGTATCGCCCACCAGACGTTTGCGCTGGTGAGAAGCCCTGTCCCTTCACAGAGGGACAGGGCTTCTGTCGTCTCGATGGAGAATTTATGGAGACGATCTTGATCTGACCGTTCCCTCTCCATGTCAGGACGGCCCGATCCGGGCAGACCAATGCCCGACAACGGCGCCCGCAGCCGTGACATACACCACATGACCTGACGTGATGGTTGGCGATCGCGACGAGCGGCGTGAGAGAGTCACGTAATGGCGATGATTGAGGCGACCTGCGGCAGGATCGGGGTCGGCTATGAAGGGCGCAATCTGGAGGGATTTGTCGCCGACCTGGTTGCAGCGGGTGTGGGTGTACTTGCTGATGTACGGCACATGCCGCTATCGCGGAAGCGCGGATTCAGCAAGACAGCGCTGTCGACTGCCCTGGAGGACGCCGGAATCGGGTACGTCCACCTGCGCGCACTGGGCAACCCGAAGGCAAACCGCGCGGGTTTCGGCGGAAACCCCGCCGAACTGGACCGGGCCCGCGCCAACTATCGGTCGCTGCTAGCCGAGCCGATGGCCAAAGACGCGGTCGCCGAGCTCGTGGAGCTGGCGCGTGGTGGCCTGGTCGCAGTGATGTGCTTCGAGGCCGACGAACGACGTTGCCACCGCGATGTGGTGCTGCAAGAGCTTGACCGGCTACTCAACGTCTAACGGGCTGGATAGTAGACACCGAGTACGCTGAAGGTCTGCTGTCGTTTCGCCTGGTTGCCCACGTAGAACACAGGATCTCGTGACGGCCCACACATCTCGTCCAGGAACTTGCGACGAAGCTCGTCCGTCAATGCGTCATCCGACAAATGAGCAAGCCTGCGTTGCAGCGCGACCCACTCCCAATCCAAAATCCCCTGCTCGTGGCCACGACAAGCCTGAGCATGGCACCGGTAGTGATACCAACCCCGCATCCGCGGTGGTTCCAGGGCAGTCCGGTCGGTACCTGCCATGTCCAGTTGGCCCACGTACTCCTCAATCTTGCGTTTCTCCAGGTCGGTCCATCCTGGGTGGGGTCTCACCTTCAAGTCCTTGACCAACCTCGGCCGGATCGCCGCCAGCGACCGAGCCGGAGGTGCGTTCCTAACGGCCTGGAGGACACCGCACATCGAGTCCAGCACGTACGGTTCGACATAAGGCCTCCGAGGTGCCCAAGGCTTCAGGGACGCCTCGACCCGCAAGCTCGGAATATCAGGCCGCCAGCTCTCCACCCGTCCATCGGCACGAGCCGGACGAGCTCGGAGCACCACGACGTTGTACTTGGCGAACCGCTGACCGCTCTCTAACTCACGGAAGTTGACCGGGTAGAGCCGCACCCACCCAGAGTGATCAAGATCGAGGCGAATGCCCGCCACACAGACCGTTTCCCCATAGGCGCTGGACGGGTTCGGTGCCGCTTTCACGGTGATCAGCACACGCATCCACACTGCTTGATCACCAGCAGCCTTGACCACAGGAGCTTGCTGCGGTCCGAAGAAGGACTCCTGCGTCATCGAGCCTCCCATCTGCCTTAAGAGCTTCTGTCAGAATGAGTGGGTTGGGGTTTTCGCTGGTGGGGAACCCTTCTGCATGGTTGCGCCGTGGGTTGTCGATGACGAGTTGTGGGAGCTGGTCGAGCCGTTGATCCCGGTC
>NZ_JBQERA010000024.1:0-18968 GCF_053813445.1 Actinokineospora lacus | reverse complement strand
GATGCGGCGGACGGTCGGCTTGGGGATGGCGGTGGCTCGGGTCAACGCGGCCAGGGTGGCGGAGCGGCCGAGGGCGGCGACCGCGTCGAGCACCGCGACGACCCGCCCCGTGACGGTGCGGGTGGGGCCTGTGTGCCCAGTTCCCGGGTTGCAGCGATCGGGTTTCGCAAGTGGCGACTACGACGAACACCACATCCGCAACGCCCCCACGACAGCGTCGGGCACCGGTAGCAGTGCTCGGTCGTGGATCGGGGCGCACAGATCGCCGTGGCGGAGGACGCGGTCGAGGACGTCATCGGCGGTGAAACAGAAGGATGCGTCCTGTTGATCGTTGAGGTCATGTTGCCCGATATGGGTAACGGCATGAACGTCGATGGTGCCTTGATGCAATCACTCGACGTGTTACGACCACCCGACTGGACGATTGCGGGTTCACAACAAGACCAATGGGCGAGTCCTGTGGATTCTTAGGGCTGTGATTCGATCGCCGAACCCGGAATTGGTGTGCCTGTCGCTTCTTACGCCGTTCGGCTGCTGCCGTGGCGTGGATCACCATCGTACGATCAAAAACCGTACAACACGCCGATCTGGAAGGTGGTGCGTTATGTCCGAGTCGACCGAGGCTCGAATGGAGGACGCCGAGCTCCTCGCAGTGCTGGAGGACGATGTGTTCGGCGAGTCCGGTGAGGCCAGATCGTTCACGGAATCGAACAACAACAACTACGGGTGCGGCGTCGAGAACTGACGGCATTCTGCTCCCGCGGTTGAGAATGGACGCTGTGCTCTGATGACATCTGGTCTCGTGGTGAGCCGATATGCGATCGTCAGCGACGACGTGTTCGCCGACGCCGACGGTCGGCCGTGTCGGCTCGTGTACGTCACGAGAACGGCTCGGGTGTCACGGGTCACGCGCGCCCTCGGCGACGCGCTCCACAGCGGGCAGGTTGACGCGCTGCCGCGTGAGTGCACCGATGAGTTGACCCGGCTGAGGATTCTCGGCGATCACGATACCGACGAGGTCTCGGAGGTCTTGCGTTCGCAGCGTGCCGCGGCCGGGTCGCTCAGCCACCGGCAGTACGTTCTGCTGCCGACCCGCTACTGCAACATGGCGTGCGGGTACTGCGGGCAGGAGCACGTGAAGGGTCGGATGACCGACCAGCACCGGGATCGGGTGGTGGCGCGCGTGCTGCGCGGCATCGCCGCGCCGGCCACCGAGTCCGTGGGGGTCGGCTGGTTCGGGGCAGAGCCGATGATGGCCTACGCCACAATCCGCGACATGTCCGCTCAATTTGTGGCGGCTGCGCGCACCCACGGCAGGCCTTATTCCGCGCGCATGACCACAAATGGCGTCCTGCTGACCCCCCGAAAACTTCGCGTCCTGCACGACGAATGCCTCGTGCGGGGAATCAACGTCACCATCGACGGCGTTGGCGAAGAGCACGACCGGCATCGGCCGCTCAAATCGGGAGGGTCGTCATACGGCCGAATAGTCGACGCGCTTCGGTACGCCGTGGTCGCGGTTGACGAGCTGCCGAATCTCAAGGTCACCATTCGGACGAATGTGGACGTGAACAATGTTGACGGCATCACCCGTATGGCCGATGAAATGGTGGCTGCCGGGCTGACCGGCGACCGTGTCGACTACGAGCTCCACGCGGTCTACAGCTGGAGCAACGACGTGTCGGATATCCGCATCCAGCAAGCCGACTTCGCCGTGCACGAGGTGCAGATGCTGCGCACGTTCCTCGACCGCGGCCTCGACATCACCGTCTTGCCCAACAAGCCGGTGAGCGTGACCTGTGTCGCCGTCGCGATGGGTGGCGAGGTGCACAGCCCGACCGGGACGGTGTTCACCTGCACCGAGCACCCGCTCGTGGACCGGCACGAGAAGCACGATGGCATCGCCACCCTGGCGGAGCTCCCGATCGACGTCGTGCGACCGCGAGGACCGTTCGACGGGTGGTACGACGAGATCGATGAGGGCAAGGTGCCATGCCGGGGGTGCGAGCTGCTGCCGGTGTGCGGCGGTTCTTGTCCGAAGCACTGGGGTGAGGGCGATCCGCCCTGCCCGTCATTGAAGTTCAACGTGCAGGCCCGGTTGCGGCTGCTCGCACGTAGCCGCGGGCTGGCGCTTCTGTGAGCGCCAGGTCCCTGTCACAGCCACATGCCGACGGGAGAGGCCAGTGCGCGTCGCGTTGATCTACCCACCCCTGCTCGACCCGAGCGCGGGCTACCACAGCCTGTCCTACCTCAAGACCTACGCCGCCGCCCGCCGCGACGACGAGATCGCCGTGATCGACGCCAACATCGACGCCGTCTGCCACCTCACCGAACCCGCGACGGTGCAGCGGATCGTCACCGAGCGTGCCGCCCGTCGGGACGAACTGCTGACCCGGGTGCCGTCATTGGATGACGCGTGCGCGGAGGAACTCGGTGAGCTGGTCAAACTCGCCGCCTTCGACCCGGACGAGTTGCGGACCGCCGTCAACGTGCTGCGTGACCCGGTCGCCTTCTACGACTACCCGAGCTACCGCTGGGCCGTGGAGCGGTTGATCGGGTGGATGTCGCTGCTCGGTTCGATGGGTGAACCCGGCCAGTTCTTCGAGGGCTTCCAACTGCGATGGCGCGGCTGGCACCCGTCGGTCAGCGCCGACCTGACCGACGCGGCGCTGCTGGAGAAGCTGAACCGGCCGTTCCAGAGCTACTACGACGAGGTGCTGCTGCCGCAGTTGCGCTCCCTGCGGCCGGACGTCGTGGGGTTGAACCTCACCTTCATCAGCCAAACGCCGTTCGCGCTGTGGCTACTGCGGGAGATCCGGCGGACTCTGCCGACGGCGCACCTGACCTGTGGTGGCACGGAGCTCTCCGACATCTGGAAGTACCTCGGCGATCGCAGCCGATTCTTCGACATCCTCGACGCCGCCGACTCCGCTGTGGTCGGCGAAGGGGAGACGGCCTTCGTTTCCCTGCTGGAGGCAGTCGAGAGCGGCACTCTCGGCGACGCCGGGAGCTCCGTGCTGCTGCATCCCCGGCACAGCGGTGGCAGGCTGCCGCTGCCGATGTACCGCTACGAGAAGCTGCGTGAGCTGGGCACCCCGGACCTGTCCGACCTCGCCTTCGACCGATACCTCTCGCCCGAGCCGTACGTGTACTACTCGCCCTCTCGCGGCTGCTACTGGAACAAGTGCACGTTCTGCGACTACGGCCTCAACGAGGACTCGCCGACCAGCCCCTGGCGCCAGGACCCGGCGGACAAGGTCGTGGCGGACCTGACCGAGATCTCGAAAATCGCCCGGCACGTCTACCTGTCCGTCGACGTGCTCGCCCCGGCGACCCTGCTGAAGGTGGCCGAGGGACTGCGCGACCGCGGGGTGGACGTGCGCTGGGGCGCCGAACTGCGCCTGGAGAAGTACTGGTCACCGGAGAAGTGCGCCACCCTGCGCGACGGTGGCTGCTCCGCGTTGTCGGTGGGGTTCGAGTCCGGCAACCAACGCGTGCTGGACCTGATCGACAAGGGCGTCACGTTGCCCCGGGTGCTGGAGACCCTGCGGCACATGGCCGACGCGGGCATCCCGATCCAGATGATGGGCTTCACCGGCTTCCCCACCGAGACGTTCGACGAGGCGATGGACTCGGTGCGGTTCCTGCAGGAGCACCGAGAGCTGTGGACCATGGGCGGCCTCGGTGAGTTCGTGCTGACCTCGGGTGCCATCGTGGCCAAGAGACCTGAGCAGTTCGGCATCAGCGAGATCCACCCCTGGCCCGGCCACGACATCCGGCGCGAGCTGGCCTACACCCAGGTCGTCCACCTCACCGACGAACAGGACGAGCAACTCACCCGAGCCAAGCAGACACTGCAGTTCGGGGACTTCGGCAGGCCGTGGCTCGGCGGCACCGACACCCCGCACTCCTACCTGTACCACGCCCGGTATGGACGCGAGCTCACCCGCGTCACGCGAACCACCCTGTGGCGCAGGGGAAAGAGCTGGGCCGGACCATGGCGCCTGAACGGCGCCCTGGTGACCGTCCCCGCAGGCCATGTGCTGGAGACCGGCGGTCGGCAGTACGACCCACCGAGCTACCGGCACCGGCCCGGAGCGCCCGCCTCCACGCTATTCGTCCGGGCCGACGGGCGGGTCTTCACGCTCACCGGCCACTTGGCCGCCTTCGTGCGCGCCATGTCCGAGCCCGCGACGTTCGACAACCTCGCCGGGCGGGCGACCGACATCCCCGGTGACCGGCTGCGGCCAACCTGGAACTCGGCGGTGTACAACCACATCCTGACACCGGCACAGCCCGTCACCACCTCGGACCGGGAGCTCGCGGTGGCGGGTCGGCCGTGATCGAACTGTCCGCGCTGGACGCCGCCGCTGACACCCCGACCACCTCCGACCGGCCGATCCCCCTCCCGACAGACCTCCTGCTGCCCTGCATGCGGCTACCGCGGGGACCGCTGCAGGACCGCGCCGCCACCCTCACCACCCGGATGCGCGATGACCTGCGGCGCACCGCCCCCCTCGCGCGCCTGGTGGAGACCCTGAACCAGGTGGCACTGACCTTCGCCGAGGCTGGTGATCGGGTTCTCGCCGAGCGGGTCTGCCACACCCAGCTGGCACTCTGCGCTCGTGACCACGAGGCGACCGGTGACCCGGCCTCCTTGGTCGCCGCGCTGCAACCGTGGATCAACCTTGGCAGGCTCCGGGTGCTGTCCGGCGATCCCGCAGCCGCGTCGACGCACTTCGCGTTGGCGACCGCCATCTCCACGCGGTCCCCTGTACGCGCCGGACCGGTGAGCATCACCGCGGCCGACTGGGCCGCGATCACCGAGGCTGGACCACAGCCTGCCCAGGTCGCCGCGGCCATCGAGGTCACCGAGCTGTCCAAGGCGCTGTTGCGAACCGGGCACGCGGAGGACCTGCGCCCGTGGCTGTCTCGTTGGCTGGCAAGTCCACTGACCCGTGGCCAGGCGACGCTGCAGGAAGCCCGCATCTGCTTCGGACTGCACACTGGACAGGGGGAAGCGGCGCGTCGGCTCGCCGACGACGGCGCGCGGCACACGTCGGGTGTGGCGACGCGGGTCTTCGCTCACTACGTCCTGCTGGCCGACACCGCGTTGGGCCTCGACACCACGGCCCGCGCGCTGCGGCTCGCGGACTCTGCCCTTCGCGCCGCCGGAGACACCCGTTACGACACGGCGCGCCTGGTCGGCGCGCTGGCCGAGATCCTGCTTCACCAACGAGCGGACGAGTCCGCGGTCCCGCTGCTCCGCGCAGCCGCCGAACTGGCAGCTGCCGAGCCGGACGAGCCGCTGCACGCCCGGCTGCTGCTGCGCGTGGCCGAGGTGTCCGGGCCGACACCGCCGCTGCTGGGCGAGCTGCGGGAGCTGTGCGCGAACAGCCGCTACGCCGAGGTCCACCGGCGCGTGCACGACCGCTGCAGCTGCCGAGCGGACCACGGCACCCACGCGGCTCGAGAGTTCCTCGCCCCGCTTGCCGACACCGTGGCCGCGCTGTGACGACCAAAGCCAAGTCCGCTGTGCTCCGGGACAACCGCGACTTCGCGCTGCTGTGGTCAGGTCACGCCGCGTCCACCTTCGGATCGCAGCTCTCCGCCGTCGCGGTGCCGCTGCTGGTGCTGTCGCTGACCGCGTCGCCCGTGGCCGTCGGGGTGGTGGCCGCGGTGGGCATGGTCACCACGCTCGTGGCCCGGCTACCCGCAGGAGCGCTCGCCGACCGACTCGACCGCCGCACCACCATGATCTGGTGTGACCTCGGACGCGCGGCAGCCGTGGCGAGCCTGGCCGCGGCAGCCTGGCTCGACATGGTGACGCTCCCACACGTCGTCTGCGTCGCTGTCGTGGTGGGGCTGCTCACCGCGCTGTTCGCGCCCGCGGGGGCAGGCGCGCTGCCCCGGGTCGTGCCACGCGCGGACCTGCCCACCGCCATGACCCGCAACCAGCTGCGGGACCAGACCGCCAGCCTGGTCGGGCCGCCCACCGGGGGTTTCCTCTTCGCCATCAGCCGGGCGCTTCCGTTCACCGTGGACGTGCTGTCCTTCCTGGCCTCCGCCTTCCTCATCGGACGGATTCGAACGGACCTGTCCCCGGCGACCCGCCGCACGTCCACGGTGGGCAGAGACATCGCCGATGGCCTGCGATGGCTCGCAGGCCGCAAGGACCTGGTACTGCTGATGCTCTGGTCGGCGGTCACCAACTTCACCCTCAACGGGGTCGCCGTCGGGATAGTCGTGGTGGCCGTGCAGGGCGGATCGTCGCCATTCCAGATCGGTGTGATGCAAGCCCTGGGCGGTGTCGGCGGTGTGCTGGGCGCACTGGCCGCGAGCCGGATCGTCCGCGCCGTCCGGCTGCGCACCGCGCTCCTGGTAACCGGCGTGGCATGGTCAGCCCTGTTCTGCGGCATGGCCTTCACGACCAACCCGTACGCGTTGGGCGCGCTGTTCATGCTGACCATCGCGGTCGCCCCGACCACAGCCGCGCTGGTCAACACCGCCCTGGTGGCGAGCACCCCGGACGAGATGTACGGCCGGGTCAACAGCACCGCGGGCCTGGTTGCCAGCTCGGCCAACCCGCTCGGGCCGATCGTCATGGGCGTGCTGCTGGTAGGGGCGCCGCACCTGGCACTGCCGGTCTTCGGCCTCGTCGTGGGGCTCGGCACTCTCGGATATCTAGTCGCCGACCGACGGATCGCGCGAGAACGGACGGGGTGACAGGACACCATGGGACAGGCATTGGCTCGGCTGGCTCCCGACCACGACCGGCTGTGCGAGCACTGGGAACAGAAGCCGTTGGTCAGCCGGAACTGCGGCCGCTTCGACGAGGTGTTCTCGCTGGAGACCCTGGAACAGACGCTGATGAACCCCGCACTGGTGAGCTCCACCGTTCGGATGATGCGCCGCGGCGACGAACTCGATCCAGCCCTGTTCTCCGCAGGACGCGAGCGCTCGACGCCCGGGGCAGAACGCAGGCTCGACCCGGCCGCCGTCCTCGGCCTGGTCGCTGATGGAGCGACGGTGGTGCTGGAGGAAATCCAGTCGCACTGCCCGACCGTGGCCGCATTCACCGACCAGATCCGCGCCGAAACCGGCTGGCAGACCTACACCACGGCGTTCCTCACCCCACCCGGCTCCTTCGGCGCCCCGCTGCACTACGACATGACCAGCGTCTTCGTCCGACAGCTGCACGGCAGCAAGCGGTGGCGCATCGGCCGACCAACCGAGCCGTGGCCGGTAACCGCCTGGCACACCGGCATGTCCCTGAACTTCGACGAGATCCTCGACATCACCCTGGACGAGGGTGACTGCCTCTACCTTCCCCGCGGGTTCCACCACATCGCCGAAGCAACCGAAGAACCGTCCCTGCACCTGACCATCGGGATGATCCCGGTGACGTGGGCAGGCGTCCTGCACCGGCTACTCGACTCCGGCGCCCCCACCGAGCTGCGGTCGGCCCTACCACTCGGCTTCCACACGATGTCCGACGACGAACTACACCAATCGCTGACCGAGCAGATCGACCGCGCCTGCCAGCATCTGCGCCACATCGACCGCCCAGTCGTCGCTGGTCTCGTTCGCAGAATGTACTTCCCGACCGAAGTCCCCAATCCCTCAAAGCCCGGCGATCTCCGCGTCGCGCTCACCTCAGTGGATCAGTTGCCTGCAAGTAACACCTGACTCATCAGGCTCTTTCGGAGGGTCTGCCCATTCGGGCAGCTCTGACGCATTTTCGGTGGTGGGTCGCTGCCGGTGCAGGCAGTGCCCGCACCGGCACCGCTCGCGGCATACATCGAGTGTTCGACCTGCTGCGGCGAGATACCGGGGAGGTCAGCTCCACCTCGCGCGGAATGCGGCGTGACATTGTCCCGAAACTGGTGGGTAATTGTCTTGTGTAGCTGATTCGGTCGAGTTGTGTGCCGCGATGGGCCATCCGGTAGTCACCTGATTGCCGTCTTCCATTTCGCGATGTCCGGCTGCTAGTTTTCTCGTGTCAAATCCGTTCGCGCATCGGGCGGGTATCTCATTATGATGCGAGGGTTTAATGCGCAATTCTTGTGGAATCATCGGTCGATTTGTTGCCGCGATTGCCGCGGTCGTGTTGGCCGGTGCGGCGCTCGCTGTCCCGGCGCACGCCGCCGGGACAGGGCTGAACCCGCCGCCGCTTGCCAAGCAGCTTTCGGGGAACTCGACGCAGGCTTCGCTCACGATCAGTAACGGGTCGTGGTCGTGCACGTTGCGGGTCGATGAACCGAATCGGTTCTGGGGCGGTAGCGGTGGTGGGGTCAACGGGTACGGCAATTTGACGTGCAGCCACGTCATGCCCGAGATGCTGCTCCAGGTCGGTCTCTACCGTTATGGCGCCTTGGTGCACGTATTCGAGAACTACAAGCAGTACATGTCATTCGTCAGCGGCGTCACCCGCTTGTCGCCGTTCAGCTCGGGGCAGTACCAGTCCGGCGCGGTGGCCGGGGTGGCCTGGCCGGACGGGCAGGTGACCTACTTTCCGCAGGTCGATTCGCTGATCGTGACGCTGTAAGCACTAATCGCAGGGTCGTAGGATTTCCTCCAGTCGGAGGTGATCGTCAGCCCTTGCCGAAGGACTGGGGGATGCGGCGGGGAAGAGTCGGCGGAGCTGGTCGGCCGCCGGTTCCGGGATGTCGCCGAGGCCGCGGGTGCGTCCGTCACGCATGTCCACTCATGCTTGTGATCACCCCGATACCGAGGCGGCGGCCAGCACGCTCGTCCGCAGGCTCAGCAACTCGCCGACACCCGCCGCCGACACCGGGGAGGAGGTCGCAGAGCTCCGCCAAGCACTGGAGGCAGCTCAGGGTGAACTACTTCTGCTCCGGCGGAGCACTGGGATGAGGGCTGAGCCGTACATCCGTGAAGCAGGACCGACCCTGCCTGCGCGGGGAGCACCGTGCGCTCACGGTGGGGACCGTGTTCAGGTGGGAGTAGCCCCGCCTGCGCGGGGAGCACGGCGGTCAGGAAACCGTCGCCAGGATGGCGTCAGGACCAGCCCCGCCTGCGCGGGGAGCACGAGGCGTACGACCTTGCCGGGTCGGCCGAGGGCGGACCAGCCCCGCCTGCGCGGGGAGCACCTCACCGGCGCTGTCGACAAGGTCGGCAAGGCAGGACCAGCCCCGCCTGCGCGGGGAGCACGCGATCACCAACGTGGTCGTGCCCGCGTTGCGGGGACCAGCCCCGCCTGCGCGGGGAGCACACTTGCTGAACTGCGATTTTAGCGCACGCTCGGACGTTCTAGGATCACTTTGCCATTTTTTCAGGTCTTGTTGAATACCTGTGGTTGCCGCGCGCTGGCCGGTGGACATCGGGCCGTCGGTGGTTTCTTGGTGGGGTAGCCCCGTCTGCGGGAGCTGAAGCCGGTGACGGCGTATATCTCGCTGCCCTGTTGGGCGTCAGGTAGCTGATCACAAGATCACGCTTGACCTGGGCGGGGTGTAGCCACCTATGGATGGGGTGGCCCTGTCCGGCGTGATCGGAGCGGAGATCATTCGAGATCGCCGCCGACGCCCAGGAACAACCCCGCGTACGCGGGGGGAACACCGGAGCCGGGGCCACCGGCGGCAGCTTCGCGGGACCAGCCCCGCCTGCACAGGGAGCACACGCACGTACGGTGCGTAAAGACTCCGCGGTGCTCACGTCGAGATCGTTGTCGTAATGCCGATCTGTTGTGCTACAGGGGTCCAGATGTCGGTGTCGACGTCAGGGGCCGAGATGGAGACGATGAGGCTGTAGCGGGCGTCGTGGTCGACTCGGCCGCGTGCAGGTTGCTCTTTCCACCAGCCGTCAACCGGGTAGATGGCGAGGAGTCCGCGCTGTGCCAGGTCGGAGGCTGTTCCGGTCCAGATGTCGGTGTGCAGCGAGCCTGGGGCACGTTGTGCTTCGGGGCCGAAGAGCCAGTCGCCGGTATCGCCCGCCGATTTCGGGCGCTGCTCGCCTGGTTGGAGTGCTTTGAGGTTGAGTCGTTTGTGGAAGTCCTGTGTGGATTCTGTTGGGCGCCGGACGTCGAACCGCAGTCCGTGGGAGGCGTAGCAGGACCGCGAGCGGGATGCCGCCGCCGTCGGTCAGGACGTGGTGCTTGGAGCCCGGTCGGGCCCGGTCGACCGGGCTCGGCCCGCTTGTGGGTCGCGTCGCGCGGCCCGGACGTGTGAGGTGTCGATCACGGCGCGGCCCCAGTCCAGCCTGCCCGCCGAGTGCAACCCCGCGAGTAGAACCTCGTGCAGCCGCGACCACACGCCGGCCTCGTTCCAGTCCCGCAACCGCCGCCAGCAGGTCATCCCGGAGCCGAAGCCCAGCTCCTGCGGGAGAAACTCCCACTGGATCCCGGTGTGCAGCACGAACAGGATGCCTTGCAGACACAGCCGGTCGGGCACCTGCTTGCGCCCTGGGTTACGGATCCTGCGCGGCACCACCGGCAGCAACGGCTCGATCCGCTCCCACAGATCGTCCGGGACGATCCATGGCGGCGACTCACCCCTCCTCACAACCGAACATGATTCAGGTCGGGCAGGCCCGACGCCATCACGGTGATCATTTTCTTAGGACCACTAAGACGCGGTCGCGGACCGCTCCGCGATCGAGTTGCGAGGCTATTTGGCAGTGGCTGCCAGTTCGGCGATTTGGGCTACTGTCTTCGCCGGGTCGTAGCCTTCCTGGTTGCTCAGTGCCACGACCGACAGGCCGTGCTCGGGGTTGATGTGGAGTTCTGAGCGGAAGCCGGGTGTGTGGCCGCTGTGGCCGAAGGTGTTGCCGCGGACTTGGACGCCGTAGCCGTAGGACTGGGAGGCGTCCAGTTCGACGTGGGGTTGCCGCATCAGGGTGAGGGCGTCGGGTGTGAGGACGGCGGGGGTGGCGGTGATGAGGAAGTCCGACCAGCGGCCCAGGTCGGCGGCGGTGGAGACGAGGCCGCCGTCGGCATAGGGAAGCAACGGGGGGATCTCGGCGGGGGTATCCCCGGAGGCATATCCCACGGCCCCTTTGGGGACCATATCGGTCGAGGCCATTCCCAGTGGTGCCAGGACGTTCTCCTCGATGAACGTCGCGTACCCGGTCCCCGAGACCCGCTCGATGACTGCGCCTAGGAGGACGTAGCCCAGGTTCGAGTAGGAGAATCCGCCGCCCGGTGGGCCGGTCAGGGGTGGGCGCTGGATGAGCGGCACGAGCTCGGCGTGGGTGGGCGGAGAGGCCGTGAAGCGCCGTTCCTCCTCCGGGGTGTACCCCGTGTAGTCCCGCTCCAGCCCGGCGGTGTGGGTGAGCAGGTGGTGGATGGTGATACCGGACCACGTCGCCGGGCAGCTCGCCAGGTGCTCGCACACCGGGTCCTGGACGTCCAACAGGCCGCGCTCGTCAAGTACCAGCACTCCCACAGCGGTCACCTGCTTGGTGATCGACCCGATCATGAACCTGGTCCCCGGCTCGTTCGGCGTCCCCGCCGCCGCGTCCGCAGTCCCGTACGCCCGGGAGAACAGCACCTCCCCGTCCTTGCGGACTTTCACAACCCCCCGCATCCCTTGACGATGCAACGCATCACCCACCTGCGCCAACCGCTCCACCACCCCCAATGGCGCAGGCTCATCAGCCTTCACCCCACACCCCGCCAACCCGAGCCCGACCACAGCCCCCACGATCACGAGCCGCATCGCAGCCCCCTCTCCCCATTTGATCATCAGATCGAACCAAGAGGAACAAACGTTTCGGGGTATCGCCGTGGAACTACCGTCATCCCCCGAAGGTTCGCCAAGAACACCACCCTTCACATCCTCGTCGTCATGATCGAGACACCAACCGCCTCGGGCGGCGACTTGGCCGTGCTCGAGTCCGGCCACTGCGGTCTGCCCACCAACGGAGACGTCCTCGCCCGCGCGGCAGTGGCCGCAGACGCCTTCATGCAGGACACCGGCTCGCCCACCACGCCGCACGGCGGATGACGGCGCCGCCATGACCGCGCCGCTGACCACCCGCGCGTCCACGCAGCGCCCCGGTCCCCACCTTCGGGTGCTGCTTCGTCGTGGCCGCGGCGAGCGGTCACCGCGCGCCCGGAGCCTGTACATGGTCCTCAACCGCTCTCATATCCTGGTGGCCGCCGCGCTAGCAGCGGCCCACCGCGCGGCGCGGAGCCGTGATCGGCTCGCACTCGACCGCACACGCGCTTGCGGTGTCCGGAACGTAGGTGGTTGGACGACCGTGAAGTGTTGTGCGGCATCCTGTTCGTGCCCTACAAGGGCATCCAGTGGGAGTTCCTGCCGTAGGAGCTGGGCTACGGGTTCGGGATGACGTGGTGGCGGTGTGGAACGAGGCCGGGGTGTGACCGCGGCTGCATGAACTGCTGCTCGCCCGGTTGCAGGCCGCGATCCCAGCTCGGTCGACGCGCCGGGCGGGTTCCAAGCACCACCTGATCACCGACGGCGGCGGCATCCCGTTGGCGGTGACGCCGACCGGCACCAACCGCGACGACGTCACCCAACTGCTGCCGCTGCTCGACGCCGTCCCGCCGGTCCGCGGTCGGCGTGGTCGGCCCCGACGCAGGCCCGACCGGCTCTACGCCGACCGGGCCTACGACCACGACAAACACCGCAGACAGGTCCGCCAAGGGCGTCCAGGCCGTTCATCGCTCGCCGCGGCGACGACACGGTTCCGGACTGGGCGTCACCGCTGGGTGGTCGAACAGGCTTTGGCGCTGCCGCACTGGTTCCACCGCCTGCGCATCCGCTGGGAGATCCGTGACGACATCCACGAGGCTTCCTAAGCCTGGCCTGCTCAATCATCTGCCAGCGCCGACTCAAACGCCACCAGTCATTGCGTCAGGACCTCTTAGCCCACACCGCCCGAGCTCCGAGACCACGCCGGATCTCTCCAATCACCGGCCAGGCGACAGAATAGGGAGGCCGAAGACGGCGGCGAACGGTTCCACGCTCAGCGGGGCGCGGATCGAAACCGATGAAGTCGACGATGGCGACACGGTGTTAGCTGAGGCTTGGGCGCGCACCACGGCCTCCGAAACCGTCCTGGAAGGTCAAGGGTGCTGGCTGGAGTTGACCCGTTTGACGGACAGGGTCGGTAAGTGTGGTCAGGCTACCCAGTCCGCCGGGTGGTGGCGGGTGGTTCCTAGTAGGGCTTCGTTAGGTCGCTCCGACCTGCGGAGATGCGACGGCCTGCCGGGCAACGCCGAGAGACGTCTCCGCGCATCGCCCCAGGTCATGGCCTCAACGTCAGCGCCCGACGGCCGGTGGTGTCGCTTCTGGCTCCGACCTAACGAAGCCCTACTAGGTGGTGGGGCTGAAGGTGGTCGAGGCTGATGAGCATGTGCGGGAGGCTCTCGGCGGTGTGCTGGGCGGGATGGAGGATCGTGGTGGGCGGTACCTGTTCTGGTTAGCGGCCGCGCACGGCGGGCTGCCGTGTTGGTCCTGGTGGGGTACGCCCGGCTGGCCTGGGCTGGAGTAGCTGTTCATGGAAGCACTCGACGCTCCGGATCACCCGCACTGGGACCGCGGCGGGCACCTGCGTGCGCTGATCTCGCCACAGCCGCACGGTCAGGAACTGAGAGCATCTATGGCGGGTGCTGCTGCGTCATCCCGAAAGCTCGACCGACGTCGGCGGCGTTCGCGGTCCGGGCGGCTATCGGCCGTCGTGAACCGGCCGCTGACCCGGTCCGGACCGCCCGGCCGTAGCGGTGCTGCCGGGTGGTGCGACATTCAGGTGGGTTCGCGGCGCAGGAGGGGACCGGTGACTGGGCGACGTCGGGCGATGTGGCTGGGGGTGGGCTGCGCTGTCGCAGGGGTGGCGATGTGGGCTCTTGCGAGGTTCGGGCTGCTGGACTGGGTGGGGGATGAGCGGCACCCCGCCAGGGCTGCGGTGGAGGCGTTGAGCTGGGTCGCGGGCATCGGCGGGCTCGTCGTGGGGATGGCGGCGCTGGTCGTGGCCACGCGGTCGCCCGCCAGTTCGGGGCCGTCGGTGAGCGGCAGCACGATCCACGGGCCGACACTGGTGGCGGGCGGCGACATCCGGGACGTCACCATCGGGGACCGGCCTGAGCCGGGGAGCCGGGATCGGTGAGCTGGTGGCGCAGGCGTGCCAGACCCGCCGGGCCGGTCCTGTCAAACAGCACGGTCCAGGGGCCGAGCCTGCTGGCGGGCGGGGACATCACCGGGGTGACGGTGGGCGAGACCCACATCCACCTGCCCGCGCGGAATACCCCGGCGGCCCGGGTCGAGATCCTCACCGCCGCTGCAGGCGACGCTGTGTTCACCGGTCGGGTCGAGCCGGTCCGGCGGCTGCTGGCCGCGCTGGACCCCGCCGCGAGCGGGGAGGCGGTGGTGGTGTCGGCCGGGATGGGCGGGGTCGGCAAGACCGCCTTGACCCGGCACTGCGCGGCGCGGGCCGCCGCGGCCGGGTGGTTCCCGGGCGGGGTGTTCTCCGTGGACGTGCTCGGCTACGGCGACAACCCCGTCCCCGCCGAGTCCGTGCTGTCGCCCCTGCTGCGAGGGCTGGGCGTCGCGCCTGAGCGGATACCGGTCGCCGCCGCCGACGCGCAGGTCGTCTACCAGCAGGTGCTCGCCCGGCTCGGCGAGCGTGTCCTGCTGCTGGTGGACAACGCGTCCACCAGCGAGCAGGTCCGGCCGCTGCTGCCCGCACCGGGCACCGGGCACGCGGTCGTGGTGACCACCCGCGACACCCTCGACCTGCCCGCCCGCCCCCTCACACTGGACGTCCTCGACGACGACGAGTCGGTCGCGCTCCTGACCGCCGCCCTGCGCGCGATCGCGCCGGAGGACCGGCGCCTGGCCGACGCGGGCGGGGCGCGCGAGCTGGCGCGGGCGTGCGCGGGTCTGCCGCTGGCGCTGCGCATCGCCTCCCCGCTGCTGGCCGAGGAACCCGACGTGACCGCGGCCGAGTTGGCGCGCCAACTCCGGAAAGCGCCGGGCGTGGACGGCTACGCCCACGGGGAACAGGCCGTCGCCGCCGTCCTGGACCTGTCCTGGAACCGGCTCGTGGCCCTGCACCCGGAGCGCGCGACGACGCTGCGGCTGCTGTGCCTGTCCCCGGGCCCCGATGTCGCCACCGGCACCGCCGCCGCCCTCACCGGGCACCCCGCCGACGCGGTGCGGGTGCACCTGCGCGGCCTGCGCCACGCCCACCTCGTCCGCCGCGCGGGCTCCGACCGCTGGTCCCTGCACGACCTCATCCGCGCCCACACCACTACCCGCACTCCGCCCGACCTCGATCCCGCCCGGCTCGACGCGGCCGAGAACAGGGTGCTCGACCACTACGCGCTGACCGCCGAACGCGCGGACACCCACCTGCGCGCCCTGCGGGGGCAGGACGTGCAGGAGCGGTTCACCGGTCGTGAGGACGCGCTGCGCTGGTTCGACGACGAGCGCGCGAACCTGGTCGCCGCCGTCGCCCACGCGAGCACCAGCCACCACGACCACGCCGTCCGCTTGGGCAACGCTGTCTGCGTGTACTTGGAATGGCGGCGCTACTTCCCCGAGGGCGTCGCCGTCGCCACGCATGCGCACGCCAGCGCCGCCCACCTCACCCCCCGGCACGTGGCGGGGGCCGCGAACCGGCTCGGCTTGGCGCTGCGGCAGGTGCGCCGCTTCGAGGACGCCCTCGTCGCCCACGAGCGTTCCCTCGCGCTCCACCGCGAGCTGGGAAACCGCGGCGGCGAAGGCGCGGCCTGGAACAACATCGGCCTGGTCCTGCAGGAGATGCGCCGCTTCGACGAGGCCGTTGACGCCCACGAGCGTGATCTGGCCATCTGCCGGAACAACGACGACCGCCGCAGCGAGGGCATCGCGTGGAACAATCTCGCCCTGGCACTGAACAGGTTGGATCGCTTCGGCGACGCCATCGCCGCGCTGGAACGCGCTCGCGCGATCTGCCAGGAGCTCGGTGACCGGTACGGAGAAGGCGCGGCGTGGACCAACCTCGGGATGAACCTGAGAAAGGAACACCGCTTCGATGAGGCGATCGTCGCGTACGAACGCGCCCGCGCCATTTGCGGTGAACTGGACGACCTCCACGGCGAAGGCCTGGTCTGGGACAACCTTGGCGCGGTCCTGTTCGACATGCGCCGCTTCGATGAGGCCACCGCCGCCTATGAGCGGGCCCTGCGCATCTACCAGGACACGTCCGACGCCCACCGTGAAGGCACGGTGTGGAATGGGATCGGCCAGGTCTCGCGGCGCCTGCGCCGCTTCGACGAGGCGCTCGACGCCCACGAGCGCGAACTGGCCATCAGCCAGGAGTTGGCCGACCCCGAGGGGGAAGCCAAGGCGTGGAACAACATCGGCTTGGCCCTGCGTGACCTGAACCGCCCGAACGAGGCGATCACCGCCCTGCGACGCGCCCTCGTCGGCTACCTCGACGTGGGCAACCGGTTCGGCGAAGGCTTGGCGTGGAGCAACCTCGGCCTGGCGTTCAACGGAGCAGGGCGCTCGGGCGAGGCGATCGCCGCCCACGAGCGCGCCCGTTCCATCCACCGCGAACTGGGCGAGCGCCGCGACGAGGCCGGGGCCCTGATGAACCTCGGTCTCGCCCTGCGCAAGGCGAAGCGCCTCGACGAAGCGGTCACCGCCCAGGAACAAGCCCGCGCGCTGTTCCAGCAGGCTGGTGAGCGCCACCTGGAAGCAGGGGCGTGGCTCAACCTCGGCCTGATCTTCCGCGACCTGGACCGCTCCGACGAGGCCACCGGGTGCTGGCACCAGGCCTGGGTCGCCTACACCGAGACCGGTGACGCCGACAGTGTCATCGTGGTCGAACACCTCCTGTACGGCACCGGCTGAAGCCCGGTCAGGACCATGCTCGATGCGCTGACCTACCCAAATCGACACCCGGACGTTTTGTCGGGTTAGGAACGTCCACAGGATTGCCCGGGCGGCCTGAGACTCACTAAGGGATGTCTCGTAACTGATCTTGTGTTCCGGGGACTGGTGTCTGTCGGTTAGTCGGTGATGGTGAGGTTGTGGAGGTAGGCGATGCCCGCGGCGGTGGTGGCGAGGGTGTGGCCTGCGCGGCGGTAGTCGCGCAGGATCTTCCAGTTCTTCATCCCGGCCAGGGTGTGTTCGACCCGGGCTCTGATCTTGCGGTGGATGGTGTTGAGATCTTCTTTCCAGTCGGGAAGTTCGGTGCCGTCGCGGGGTTTGCGGTAGGGCATGATCACGTCGGGTTGCCTTGGTATCCGCCGTCGGCCATGACCGGGCGGCCCGCCAGTTGTTCGGCGATGCCGGAGTCGCGGTAGACGGTGCAGTCGTTGCGGTTGCCCGGCTGCGGGTCGCCGGTGGCGATCACCAGGCGGGTGTCGGCGTCGATGGCCACCTGCAGATTGGTCGAGTAGCGGTAGTTCTTCGACCGCTCCGCCACCCGGTGATCGCGGGTCGGGACCAGGGTGCCGTCGACGATCGCGACTTGGTCCACGCGGCGCTTGCGCACGGGCGCCAACGCCAACAGCGGGCCGAGGGAGTCCACCACGCGGTGGGCGGCGGAGTGTGAGACCCCGAACAGTGGCCCGATCTGACGCATGGTCAGGTTCGTGCGCCAGTACACCGCGATCAGTAGCACCCGGTCCGGCAGCGTCAACCGCCATGGACGACCAGGGCGTCCGTCGGCGATGGCCTCACCGCCACGAGCGGCCACCACCCGCACCAGCTTGCGGAACTGCCCTGGCTGCAGCCCGGTGAACGGCGCTATCCACTCCGACCGCGACGACGAGATCACCTGCACCCGCACATGATCAACCACCCGCCACACAACCCGATCACCGGGTTACGAGACATCCCTTAGGCGCAGCCACCGACAGCATGCGCACCAACGAAAGCGGTCCTGAACAAGGATTTCCGCGGTGATAAGACCTGGTCTCAAACTTAGGGGTGTGTCACTGCGTAACCTGCCGGTCTTGGTCGTCGATCGTGGGCAGTCGTGGCGAAGACGACGCAGCAGCGGCGGGTCGAGGACCGGCTCTCTGGGAGCTGATCGAACCTTTGATCCCGTTCCGACCAGCGCCGCGCGGTCCGGGTGGGCGGCTCCGGATCGATGACCGTGCCGCGCTAGAGGGGATCTTGTTCGTGCTCGACACCGGCTGCCGCTGGCGAGACCTACCCGAGCAGCTCGGATGCGGTTCCGGGCACACCGCGTGGCGGCGGTTACGTGAGTGGCAGGACGCCGGCGTGTGGGACCGGCTGCACCAGCTCGTGCTCTACGAGCTGTCCAACATCGACGAGCTCGACTGGACCAGAGGCTGCATCGACGCGGTGTCGGTGCGGTCGAAAAGGGGGGCGAGCTGACCGGCCGCAGCCCCACTGACCGGGGTAAAGCCGGCTCCAAGTACCACGTTCTGTGCGACGCGAATGGGCTACCGCTGCACATCATGTTGTCGGCGGCAAACACCCACGACAGCATGCTGTTCGAGCCGCTGCTGGACACGAACCCGACCGTGCGCGGCCACCACGGCCGGGCGGGCTGGCCACGATGCCGACCGGACAAGCTGCACGCCGACAAGGGCTACGACTACCGCCGCTGCCGTCGCTACCTGACCCGCCGCGGTATCAAGGTCCGTATCGCCCGGCGCGGGATTGAGGGCAAGTCCCGCCTCGGCCGGGTCCGCTGGGTCGTCGAACGCACCATCTCCTGGCTGCTGCGGTTCAAACGCCTCGGGCTGCGTTACGACCGGACCGAACGCATCACACTGGCGCTACTCACGCTGGCCTGCACCGTGATCAACGTCCGCCGGCTCATAAAGATCGAGCTCTGCGACCAGGTCTAACGCATCCATTCACTCGTTTGGGATACATCGGTAGCTCTGTGTCGTTGGGTGGGGGGTGACTGGTGAGCTTCTGAGCGCGGAGCAGGTCCTCGGGTCGGCATGGGGCCCCGTCACCACGAGGGAGATCGATCTCCTGGAGGAGGCTGCAGCCGCGTTGCTGACGGCACCATCG
>NZ_JBQERA010000023.1:0-29791 GCF_053813445.1 Actinokineospora lacus | reverse complement strand
CAGTACAAACGCCTACGCACCCGCTGGGAACGACGAGCAGACCTGCATCAGGGATTACTGTCCCTGGGCTGCGCGATGATCTGCTACCGACGCCTCTACTCATTCTGACAGGAGCTCTTAGTTCCGCCCTTGCCTATTACGTTTCCCTCGTCGTTGGTGGCCACCATGTCGGCGAAGAGCCTGTCGAACTCCGGCGCATCCAGGACCGCGACGGTAAGTTGCAGGGCACCCAGTTCCAGCGGTTCTACGACCAGTCCGTAGTGCCACATGCGAAGCGTGCCGCGTTCGCGCGCGAGTTCGAATCGCGTGAATAGTTCGTCTTTCTCGTAGTTGATGGCGTTCGGGTTGCAGCCGTCGTGCTCGGGGTTGCCCAGAAATTCCTCGGAGAACTCGCGCATGATGTTGCGCCATAGGGAGAAGTCGTTCGCGACGTCTACCTGCGCGATGGATGATGGCTGGAATTCGCCAGCGGGCATCACGTGGCACAAACCGCCGCCGTCGGCGACCTTTTGGCCATCTCGTTCGTGGAGGACGAAACTTGCGCTCTCGCCGAGGCTGCCACGGCGTATCGTTAGGGTGTTGATCCCTGGCGACATGAGCAGTCGTGTAGGGTCGAACGGGTTTCCGATGGCTGCGCGCAATGGGAGTTGTTCGAACCCGGGTATCTGCCTTCCCGACAAGAGCCAAGCTTTCTTGAACTCATGTGCGACCATCTGCTTGACGTTGAAGACCTCGAAAAAAGTGGTGCGACTGAACCGCAACCTCAAAGTTCCGTCTGTTTCGCCGTGTGCGGCGATCAATCGATAGCTGAGACGGTTCTCCAGCAGCCGAGGGCGCACCAGGTCGCGTACTGCTCGACTGTAGTCCGTATATCGGATGTCCTTCTCCCGCAAGGGAAGCAGGCCGTCTGTGTGTGCTCCTTCGGGGAGTGTGTAAGGTGCGGCGTCCTGGTCCCATTGCAACTTGACAGAGTCCAACTCAACGGGCTTCTCCATGAGCCAGTGGGAATCGGTGAGCACATGACCGCCGGTCGCGCGGTCAGACTCGGGGTACAGCCAGGCCGCAAGTTCAGTCAGTTCTCGCCCTCTTACACCGGGAGCGTTCCGAACGCGCAGCCATTCCTCTTGGCTCGCGCGTACGTGTTGCGGCGGAAGCATGTCGTCGGAGTGGTCTGTTGAAGCGTGACTCGCAATGTCGGAAGCATCCCAAGGGGGCAGCTTTCCGCGCCGGCTGTATCGTTCCTGCCGTGCAGCCTCTCTCAGCTTCAGCAGGATTCCGTTCGCTTCCAGCGCCTTGTCCAACGCTCGAATGAGTTCCAGGGACGGCAGGTTGCTTTGCGGGCGTTCGACATGGGATACGTATTGTCTGGTGTATCCGATCAACCGGGCTAGTTCCGGTTGGCTCATGCCAGCTTGATTGCGACGCTGCCGAATCTCCTTCGCAAGCCTGATGGTTGCCTCGCCGAGATCGTTAACGCCCACCTTCGAAGATGTCGTCAACTCCTTCTCGTCTTCGCTTTTAAAGTCATTCATGCGAACTCCTGGGATCGCGCGATCGCCACCACCGCCACGTATAGTGTAACTCTGCCATTCAAAGCCTGATCAGTCGAATTCAAGGGTGACACTGCGACCCAAGTTCATCCACCGTTGGTTTGCCTGCGGCGGCGGACCACAACCAGTGATGCGGAAGTCGTTAGCTCGCGATGGGTGCGAGCCCCCGCGGACGCAGTGTTAAACGCACCAGCGAAGCAGTCGTCCCCCTCAGCCGTTGCCCGCGCGTGCGGGGCGTATGCCAGGTGCCACCGGCTCACGGTCAGAGTGCCCGGTCCATCCCCGCGCGTGCGGGGCCGCATGATGGCGAGAACTCCGTGCTCGGTGAAGTCCTTGGTCCATCCCCGCGCGTGCGGGGCGCATAGCTGGTGGCGCTCCGGCATGGTCACCCCCGAGGGGCCATCCCCGCGCGTGCGGGGCGCATATCCGCGAGACCGCCCCCGAGACCGCCCCCAAGGGCCCATCCCCGCGCGTGCGGAGCGCATGGCGGGGTGGCGTGGTCGGGAGCGGACCCGAAGGGCCCATCCCCGCGCGTGCGGAGCGCATCCGCCTCGCCCCTGCGGTTGCCGATCGCGCGGTGGCCCATCCCCGCGCGTGCGGAGCGCATTTTTTCTGGCTTGTCGCGGGGTTTCGCTGCTGCGGCCCATCCCCGCGCGTGCGGAGCGCATACTTGTTGACCTGCAGGTTTCCTATTGTCGGACCGAATTCTCGTTCACTTCTGTTTGAAGCTGGCTGTGGTCTGGTGGTTGTCGTCATGGACGGGTGGGCGGGTTAAGGGGGGCGATGGTGAGGAGTCCGCATCCGAAGGCGCGGGCGCGGCCGATGCCGGTGCGGAGGCTGTCTTGGAGGGTGTGTGGGTTGGTGATGGTTGCGGTGCCTTCGATGGTGGTGGCGGTGATGGTGATGGGTTTCTTGTTTTTGCGGCCTCGGGATTTGGTGGTGTCGGCTGTGGCGGTGGTGTGGGGTTGTAGCCCGTGGTGGGGTGCTTTGGTGTGCCACCAGGTGAGGGCGTCTTCGCCGGTGAGGGTGATGAGGGTGCCGCGGGGGCGTTTGGGTTGGTCATCGCTGGTGGTGGGGCGGGGTTGGAGGCGGGATGTGGTGGCGTTGAGGGTGATGCGGTAGCGGATGGTGGGGTGGGTGTGGAGGTGGTCGAGGAGGGGCGTGAGGTCGCGGGTGCCTGCGTGGGCGAAGCCTGGGGGGACGTGGGCGGGGTCGGGTTGGGTGGCGGATTGCAGGAGGATGTGGATTCCGGTGGTGGTGTGGTCGATGCGGTAGAGCAGTTCGGCGGCGGTGCGGGAGGCGGGGCCGAAGTTGGGTGGGCAGGCGAATGTGGTGAGGATTTGGTGCATTCGGTAGATGTCGCGGAGTGCTTGGTTGGCTTGGGGGTGGGCGGGGTTGACGATGAGTTTGGTGAGGTGGAGTGGGCGGGTGAACAGGGTGGTCATGGGTTCTCCGGGCGCGGCTGGGTGGGGCGCAGGGCGGTGGTGAGGGCGTGGAGGTAGTGGCTTCCGTGGCCGGCGCAGAGGATGGCGGGAAGGGGGTGGGTGGTGGTCCAGGTGGTGTGGGGTCGGTAGGTGCGTTGGTCGCCGAAGATTTCTGGGTGGGTGGGGGTGGTGTGGGTCCGGCTGGGTTGTGGGGGTGGGGTTTCGGTGATGAAGTCGATGTCGACGTGGGTGTGTTCGGGGGTGCGGGGTTTGGTTCGGGCGAGGGGGATGGTGGTGTGCAGGGCGCCGACGGGGTCGGGGTGGGTGCCGAGGTAGAGGTGGGCGGGGGGTGGGCAGGATCGGCGGCCGAGGTAGGGGGTGTAGGTGGGGCGGGTCAGTGCGGTGGTGAGCTGGTCGAGGAGGCCGGGTTTGGTGGTGGTGATGGCGATGGTGAAGGCGGCGTCGGTGAGGTAGTGGCGTTGGGTGAGGATGGTTCCTTTTCCGGCGGGGCGTCGTTTGCCGCTGGCGAGGATGGGGGTGTGTTCGGGGGTGCGGCCGCCGCCGATGGTGTGGAAGTCGGAGATGTGGTGTCCGGGGCGGTCGACGCGGATGGTGTAGGTGAGGGCGTCGAAGGGGCTGAGGTCGTCTCCGCGGGGTGTTCCGGTGGCGGCGGCGAGCAGTCCGGTGATGCCGGAGCGGGTGGGGTGGGTGTGGGTGTCGCGGTGGTGCCAGGCGGAGTTGGTTCCCCAGGACTGCAGGGGCGCGGCCAGGTGCAGCAGCAGGCCGGTCATGCCGCGTCCGTGTGGGGGTGGTTGTCGAGCAGGGCGTTGGTGGCGGCTTGGACGAGTCGGTCGAGGGAGTCGTGGCGGTCGCCGAGGTGGGTGTAGGTGGCGGTGGGGGTGCCTGCGTGGCCGCTCCAGTGGCCAGGGTCGCCGAGGAAGGTGGTGAGCCTGCCGGTGTAGTCGTTGAGTTCCGCGCAGGCGGGTGCGAGGTAGCCGTTCTCGCTGACGATGGCTTTCTCGAACGCGCAGGCCAGCGAGCGGGGGGCGTCTCGGACGGCGAGGTAGGTCAGGTCGGGGTTGGTGGCCGGTGCGGTGGAGTTCTTCTTGCCGCTGGGGACGACGGTGAGGAACTCGCGGGTCCATGCCTCGGTGACGCTGAGGGCGGTGTCGAGGTCGCCGAGCTGGGCGGCGAGTTGGGTGAGGTTGACGGTGCAGTAGCGGTAGAAGGTGCCGGAGGCGAACTCGGCGGTGGCCAGGTGTCCGGCGCCGCTGTTGGCGGCGCAGTCGTCGACGGCGGTGAAGTAGTCGTAGTCGGCGGCGGCTTCGTGGACGGTGAAGGCGTGGGCGACCTGGGTCGCGCCGTCGACGGTGTGGTCGGGGGTGTCGGCGAGCATGCGGCCGAGCAGGGAGATGGTGGCTGAGCGCTGGTTGAGGATCGACCGGGCCGGGGTGCTCATCGCCGCTGTGATCGCGGCGATGGTCTTCGCGTTCTCCTCCTGCTGGGCCTTCGACAGCTTCTTGGGCTTGCTCTTGTCGTCCAGTTCGGGCAGGGCGAGGGTGGTGACCAGGTCGCGGTGCTCGGTGGCGAGGGCGGCCAGGTCGGCGATGACCGTCCGCGGCACCCACAGCAGCACGCTGGTGTTGTCGCCGTCCTCGGCGGGGGGCAAGCCGTAGGCGTGGACGACGGCGCGTCCAGCGCGGCGGGCGTCCTCAGCTGTCCAGCCGTCGGCTTCCAAGTGCTCGGCGACGGCGGCGGCGATGCGACGGGTACGGACGGTCGGTGTGTCCAGGTGCTTCTCGGTTTCCAGGCGAGCGGCGCGCTTCCACGACTGCGACGAGACCCTGATGCGTTGCACACCCCCAAACAGGCAACCTTTGGGAGAACCCAGGCCATCGCGGTTCACATTGGAATAGGGAAGAGTGTGCAGGGCGTGGATGTCGAGGAACACAGTTGTCCTTTCAGGATGGTATTTCAGAGATCGGTGATGTCGTCATTGACGCGCAGGCAGGTGCGGTAGTAGTCCTGCAGCCACTGGCTGCCGATGCGCTGGCGGCCGGTTCGCCATGAGATGGCGTCATCGATGAGCCTGGCGAAGTCGATCTTGGCGTTCTTGGTGAGGCTTTGTCGCAGCGGCACGACCACACGGGTGAGAGCTCGGCAGAGCTGCGCGGCAGGTTGGCGGGCCAACAGATGCACACTATCTTCCCGGGTCTTCTCCGCCAGATGACCAGCCAAGCCGATGGACGCGCCCAGTGATCCGGGAGAGCGTTCCGGGATGGCGTTGTCGAGGTTGACGGCGATAAGCGAGGCCACGGTGTAGAGCACGGCCGTGGCGTGAGGCGAACTCGGGCTGCTGAAACGCGCGAGATAGCAGTGCACTCGGGTGGCGGCGTCGATGGGGCGCCCGAGCCCGGAGCGCAGGTCGGCGCGGGCACCGGGGGTGTCGCGGGCGGTGCCCACGATGAAGTCCACGAAGCGTGTGGCGCGGTCACTGGGCATGGCGGTTCCTTGCTAACGGGGTGGACGCGGGTTCTTCTTGTTGGCGAAGTTGAGCAGGTAGCGCTGGGCGGTGGCGACCTCGCGAGCGACCGCAGGGTGGTGGGCCTGGGGACGAGTCGCCTCGGCGACGGCATCCACGGCCAGCCGCACGTAGAGCCGGTATGGTTCGTCGAATTCTCCGGCGCGGACCTTGTCCCAGAACAGGGTTCCGGCGGCGGGCCAGTAGAAAGCGGCCGCGGGCGCGAGCCAGGGAACTTCCTTGCCTTTGTCTCGTCCCGGTTCGCCGGTGCCGAGGCTGCGGTAGGCGGTGCGCAGCGCGGAGTTCATCACCCCGGCAATGTCCTCGGCGGCTTGGTGCAGGCTCGCCGCACCTTCTGCGCGGTCCCAGTCGTTCTCCCGCATCCACGCCAACAGCGGCGGGGTGACCGCGGTGAACCAGCCGCGGTTGACCGTCTTGGTGTCCTGGTCGAATCCGTGCGCGCGGACCAGCAGCGTGTCGCGCAAGGCCGTTGGCAGGAACAGTGCCGAGGTCAGCACGTCGGGGCGCTTCGAGTCGGGGCGGTCTGCCAGTAGCGCGTCCACCTCGCGCCACAGGGCGCGGGTGCTGCTGGCCTGGCGGTGGCGCCACTGGCCGTCATTGCCGGCGTCGATGATCGTGTAGGGATCGGGGTGGGGAATGTGTCGAGGTTTCCAGCCCCAGGTCAGGTAGCAGCCCACCACATGGGTCTGGTCGGCGTCCGGAACGAGCAGCAGGGCGTGCCGAGAACGGCCGGTCAACAGACCGGCAGGCCAGGAGACCGGCGGCGGGGTGTCCAGTGGGTCGTTCAACTCCGAGCTCTCCCACGGCGCGGTGTCTGGGGCGCGCGGGTTATCCACGGTGCTCGGGCGGGGGATGCCCGCGATCAACGTCTCGAAGAGGGTGGGTGCCAGCGGGCTGAACACCAACGCCGCGCGCAGGGGACCGGAGGACATGTGCTGGCTGGCGGTGGTGCCGACCCGGCGGGTGCCGCCGGTGCCGCCGGAGCCGAAGTAGTGGTGCACCAGCAGCCACTGCAACGCCATCGCGACCGGGATCGGTGGGGCGTGCCCGGCATGGGTGTGCTGCCACCAGACCGGCGAGTTGTCTCCCGGACGGGTCGGGTCCAACACGTTGGCCGACTTGGCCTCGGCCTGCTCAACCAGTCTCGGGTCCTGCCACCACGGGCGTACCGGGTCGAACAGGTCCCATCGGCCCTCGTGTGCGGACAGGTACTCTTCCACCGCGTCCGCGCAGAACCGGCCTCGCTCAAGCACCGTCTGCCGCTTGGCGTTCCACGCCTCCGTCATCGTCGCGTCGTCGGCAACGGTGTCCAGGCCGCTGATCCTGGCGGCGATGGTGTAGAGCACGCGCAGCATTCCGACCTCGGCCGCGGGTATCGTGAGCGCCAAGTCGTTGAACTCGTGCGCCCGCAACAACAACTCCCGCAATCCCACCCACACCACCCCGTCCTCGGGATGAGCGACCGGGAACACCGCCGCGGTGCGCAGATCACCATTCCTCATCATCGAGCCGCCCTTTCACCAAGCCGAGTTCCTTGTCCACCCGCAGTCCCGCGCGTCCTGACTTCGGCAGCAACCGCGCCCGCCGCAACACCGGGTGCGTCCACCGTTCCGGTGTCTTCTCCAGCGCGGCCGATTTCGGGTTGTCCACCCAGTCCTGCGGGCAGGGGATGGAGTGGTCGACCAGTAGTTTGATCTTGTCGCGGTTGAGGTGAGGACCGGGCAACGGCACGCCGTCGGCCAGCCACCGCTTGCCGTCGGCATCCTCCGTGTACGGGATCACCCTGGCCGAGTCCACCCCCAAGCGCGTGGACATCGCCGCCTCTCCAACCTGTGCGTGGGTGATGCGGTGCAGCTCCCACACCTGAGACGGCGCGGGAACCGCGCTGTGCCCGGCCAGCGCCCGGTGCAGTTCGGTCATGTCGTGGCGCTCCTTCCACTGCCGCAATTGCTCGGGCTCCAGTGGCGGCAAGTCGCGGCTGTGGACCCGCTGCACCAACGTGTCCACGTCCTCGGGAACACGCACCAGCGGGCCGTGCTCGGCCAACACCGTGCGGGTGGCCAGCAGCTCGTACTCCGGATACAACGCGCACAACGACGGCGGCAACTCGCCGACCGGGTCGAGCACCACCAGCCTCGGCTCTTCCAACCACCCCGGCCGGCCCGTGCGGGCGTGGCGGTGGCACCGGCCCAGCCGTTGCAGCAGCTGCGCGATCGGAGCGAGGTCGCTGATCACCAGGTCGAAATCGACATCCAGCGACTGTTCCAGCAGCGAGGTCGACACCACGATCCGCGGCCTCGCCCGGGTCTGGGCGGTGGAGTCCTTGCCGAAGGCGTCGCTCACCTCCTGCTCCACCGCCACCCGGTGCTGTTCGGGGAACCGGGCGTGCAGCAGCGTCACCCGGTCCTTGCCCACCTGCTTGACCAGCCGCTGATAGGTGATCTGCGCGGCCGGGACGGTCGCGCACACCACCGCGACACACCCGCCCTCCCCCACGACGCGCTGGGCGTACCCGGCGATCACCTCCCCCCGTCGCCCCGGCTCGCACTCCACCCGCGCCGTCCGCCGCCCGTCCTCGCGCATCGACACCACCGCCGCAGGACTCGGCCGCTGCACACCGCCGTCCAGGCCGGTGAACACCCATCCCGGATACCTCCCGACCGCGGGCTCTCCTCCCACCGTCGGCACCACACCGGACAGATACGCGCCAGTCAACTCCCGCTGCACCGACGCGGGCAGGGTCGCCGACAACAACACCACCGGCACCCCGAGAAAACCGCACCAGGACAGCACCCGCCCCAACAGGGCCAGCATGTACGGCTCCAAGGCGTGCACCTCGTCGACCACCAACACCTTCCCGGCCAACGCCCACAACCGCACCATGTTCAACCGCGTCGCCAACCCGGCGATCAACACCTGATCCACCGTCACCACACTCAACCCCGCCAACATCGGGCGATGCGGGTCGTTGACCCACACAGACTCCGGATGCTCCACGCAGTACTCCCGATAGCCCTCGTCGAACGAGGCCATCGAATGCCCCAACGTCACCGCCGTCGACTCGACCGCCATCACCTCCGCGAACCTCGTCCACCGCCGCCACATCGCATTCGTCGTCGCCCGAGTCGGCAAACACCACACCACCCCCGGACGCCCTGACACCTCCCCCAACACCCGCGCCGCGACCGCCACCGCCTCTGTCTTCCCCACCCCCGTCGGCGCCGTCACCACCAACAACCCCGAACCCGCCGGCCGGAACTCCTCCTCGATCGACCGCTGCAACGCCCGCGGCGACTCACCCAACAACTCCCGCGTCGACACCGACGCCCGCAACCGCGGCACCCCCAACCCCACCCCCGCCACCCGCTCCCCCATCGCACTCAACGTGTGCACCCACCTCGCCCCCAACTCCTGCGACGCCCCCCACTGCGACTCCTTGATCCACCGCGTCTCCGACACCACCCAATCCGCCACGATCACCAACCCCGTCACCACCGCCGCACACGCCGCAGGAAACACCGACGGCAACCCCGGCTCCCCCAACACCCGACGCACCGCCTCCACCAACTCCCGCCGCCGCCCCTGCCACTGCACCCCACCCAACGCCCGCGACCGCTCCGGCCACTCCGCCAACCGATCAACCTGCGGAAACACCCCATGATGCCCGCCCAACACCTCACCCACCCGATGTGCCACCGACTCGGCAAACACCTCCACCGACCCCGGATCGCCCAACACACTCGGCACCGACAGGTAACTCACCTGCTCATGCGCCACCCACCGCGCGTCATCACGGCTCACCTCTTCCTGAAAGAAGCCTGCTTTCCCGATGTCATGCCAACCCGCCAACAACGCCACCACCCACCGGGCCCCCTCCTCATCCATCCCCCACTGCGCCGCCAACCACCCCCGCACCCCCACCGGCACATGCGACTCCCACAACACGAACGCCGCCGCCGCCGCGTCCAACAAGTGGAACACCAGCGGATACGGGCCATCGAGCCCCTTCTTCTTCCCCCACACCTCAAGCATGACACTCAACATAGACCAGACCCCTTCAGTCAAGATCCACACCCATCCCCTTCCTCACCGAAGACACCTAGCTAAACTCCACAGAACTTCGTCGTTTGAGAACTGAATCAGCCTCACACTTGCCCCGCACCTGCGGGGATGACCCCGGGTCAGGACTGTGGCCAATCAAGTCACGTCCACGCCCTGCACCGCGACCAAGGCCGGCACATATCCGCCTGAACCGCCAGCAGGGAGCCACCAAAGTGAATGAAAACCAGCCTCACTCGCCACAAACCCCCAGCTCAACAAGTGCCCGCCCCGCACGCGCGGGGATGGTCCCGCCCCGGCCGGGATTCCGCCCACCCGCTACTCGCCCGCCCCGCACGCGCGGGGATGGTCCCAGGCGGCAGGCGCTCCGGTCGTGCCAGTCGGGGTCCGCCCCGCACGCGCGGGGATGGTCCGCACACGCCGAGTCGATCCACATGTTCAGCGAGTCCGCCCCGCACGCGCGGGGATGGTCCCTTGCTGATGCGGAAGGCCTCGCGCAGCACGTCGTCCGCCCCGCACGCGCGGGGATGGGTCGCGCGTCGCCGTGTACTTCGGGAAGCACAGCACGTCCGCCCCGCATGCGCGGGGATGGGTCCTGGTCGGTGCCCTGGATGTAGATCCACGCCACGTCCGCCCCGCACGCGCGGGGATGGGTTCGCGGCGATTACCTTCGAGGTCTACATCCGTCCTATAGATGAAGTCTGACCGCTCCTGTGCGGCAAGTCATGATGGACGAGGACCAGCTCGGTTGTGAGGCGATCGGCGGGACGGCTGGTGAAGTGACCCAGCACGTGAACGCACCGGGCCTGTCGTTGCAGCACTCCCGGATGGTCAGATCATGCCGAGTCTGGGCCGAAGCGTAGAAGTGGCACGTCGTGGAGGTCGGGCTGTCGTTCGCGGCGCATGGTGGGGTTGGCGACTTCGATGACGAGCATCTCGGTGAGGAACAGGACCTCGGCGCGCAGTAGGTGGCTGGTGTAGCCGGTGGCGGCTTGTTCTTTCAGGCCGACGGCAACGTGGATGTGTGGCAGGACTTGGTCGGTGGCGGGGTCGTGGGCGAGGGTGCCGCCGCCGAAGGCTTCGACGTTGGTCAGGTGGACTTTGGTCCAGACGGGGGCGGTCGGGTCGTCGAGTTTGTCGCAGGTGCCGACGATGTCGACCTCGGCGAATCCGGCGATGAAGGAGGGGATGTAGCCCGAGCGGACGTTGTTGACGCGGCAGAACTCGGCCAGGGCGGTGAAGAAGTCCTCGCCGTGGTCGAAGGTGACGCCGAAGGTGCGTCCGAGGGTGAGGTCGTGGCTGCGCACGGGTCAGGGCTCCTGGCTGGCGGTCGGGCTGGTCCAGGGCCACGTGCTGGGGTGGGTGTGGCCGCCTGCGGCGTCGAACGCGGCCGCGATCGTGGCGCGGTCGGCATCGGCGGTGAGCAAGGTGTGGAGCAGGATGCGGGCTTTGAGCGGGTCGAGGAACCCGGCGCCGATGAGGCCGTGCTCGATCAGATCACGTTCGCTGCCGGGGAAGGCGTAGGTGGCGCGCAGGGTGGACCCGGATCCGGTGCGGGAGGCCAGCACGACGGGGATCCGATCGGCGACTTTCGTCAGCAGCGGTACAAGGTCGGCGGGGACGTGGCCGACGCCGAAGGCGGCCACCACGAGTCCGTCGAGCCGGTCGGCGGCGGCCTCGATGAGGGTGCCGTCGTCGCCGAGGGTGATCGTGGCCAGCCCGACGTTCCTGCCGGGCAGGCGTGGCTCGGTGGGGATGACGGTGCGGTCGGTGAGGCGGTTGTGCAGCCGTGGTCGGCCTTCGAGGACCGCGCCGAGCGGACCACCGTTGGGTGACTGGAAGGTGGCGCCGCTGGTGGTGTGGGTCTTGCGGACGCGGCGAGCGGCGTGGATCTCGTCGGCGAGCACAACGACGCAGCCCTGCCCACGCAGCTGCGGGCCGGCGGCGGTCTGGATGGCGGCGAGGACGTTGGCTGGACCGTCGGCCCCCGCGAGGGTGGGGTTGCGCATCGCGCCGGTCACGACCAGCGGCTGCCGGCCCGCATGGAGCAGGTCGAGGAGGTAGGCGGTCTCCTCGATGGTGTCCGTGCCTTGGGTGACCACCGCGCCATCAACGTCACCGTCGGCGAGCCGTGAGGCGATGGCGTCGGCGAGCTCGGTGAGGTCGGAGAAGGTCAGGGACGCGCCCGGCTTGCGGCGGAAGTCGACGACATCGACGGCGATGGTGGTCTCGGCCAGGCCGGGGACGGCGGCGACGAGTTGTTCCGCGGACAGGGCGGGGACGACTCCGCCGGTGTCGCTGCTGGTCATGGCGATGGTGCCGCCGAGGCCGAACAGGACGACACGGCGGTTGGCTGGCTGGGCGTCAGGCACCCTGGTCCCTCCCGGGCCACGTGCGGACATTGATCGCCAGCCTACTGCTCGGCGTGTTCTGCGCGGAGGGAGCCGAGGAACCGGCAGGCCTTGTCCAGCCCGGCCGTGGACAGCAGTCTGCTGCGTGGTTGGGCCAAGCCCGCGGTGCCATAGTCGCCCAGGTCGGCGCAGCGGCGGGTGAGCCAGGCCCAGTCCAGGTCGAGGTAGTCGGCGAGCGCCCGCAGCCGTGCGGGTGGGGTCGGCCCGGCAATCACGGAGTGGGCACTGGCGTAGCCGCGCGCGTCGGAGAATTCGCGCAGGACAGGCCGCTCGTCGGTGACGTCGACCTGCCAGACGCCCTCGTGGCCGACCCAGTTGGCCACAACGGCGCGACGGCTCTTGTCCAGGGCGAACCCGGCGACGGAGCTGTACTCAGGTGCGGCGCACACCTGGACCTCGATGCCGAAGGACTCCATGAGCGCGACCGCGAGCAACAGCAGGACCCGCTCAGGGCGCGCACCGTCGGTGACGGTCGCAGGCGGGATGCAGAGGTGCGGGTGGGTTTCGCGCCTGTGGTGATGAAGGTGCCCGCGGTCTTGGCCAGATAGGTGTACTTGTGAGCGAACACCAGCCAGGTGCTGGATTCCTCGCCGCGCTGCTCGCGCGTCCAGAACGCCGGCACGTCATGCAGGGCGTCGGTATGGCGCAGGATGTGGCGGGCGCAGAAATCCGAGCCCAACCACATCCGCGAGACCGCCGACAAGTCTTCGGCCAGGTCAGGGCCGCCGACCGACCGGGTCAAGCCATCAAACTCGCGCTGGTGTGCCTTAGCGGCGGCCAAGGCACTGTCGTCGTCGAGCAGGGCGCCGTCGAGGTTGGCCACCGCCCACAGCACGCCCAGGGTCAGGTCATCGAGTTCATAGGCGCCGGGGATGAGCAGTGGAGCACCGTCCACCGCCTTGGCCAGCCTGGCGCTGGCGGCCCGATTGTCCAGGGCGAACAACCGCGGACCGCTCGGGCCGTCGACGGAACCGACGACCAGGTTCCGCCCGGGGCGACGCAGCGCCGGGTCGTCGACGAAGCCGGTGGGGACACGCACCACGATCCGCCCGTCGTCGACCGCTGGATAGCTGGTGGCGGTAATCGCTGCTCCGGCGAAGAACCGGCCCGCCGGGGCGGAGATCCCGAACAGACTCGCCTCTACCTGCCGTACAGGCGGGAAGGCAAGGGCGAAGGGGGAGGCAAATCCGGGTAGGTGCTCCAGAGCCGAGGTGGGAAGGGCGTCCCGGAGCGCTCGCCGGTCGGCTCGCGCCTGCGCGCGCAAGGCCAGCAGCTGTCCGCCCGCGTCGAGCCGGGCATCAAGTGCCCGGATCAACTCCAGGGACGGCAGGTTGCCGCCGACCCGTTCCGCCAGCGACACATACTGGCGCGTGTAGCCAACCTCGACTGCCAGCTGTTTCTGGCTCAGGCCAGCGCACGTGCGCAGTCGCCGGATCTCAGCGGCAAGGCCAGCAGCAGCGCTATTGGCTCCGCCGCTGTCGATGGGGTTGTCCTCGGTCACGGTGCTCCCGCTCACCTCGATCCTGCGGAAAGAGCCCAGTGAGGCAAATGCGGACTGTAGTCGCCTCACCTCGTTCCGCGATCGTAGCGACATCTCCTTCCTCACCGACGACACCTGGCTAAACTCCGCAGAACTTCGCTGCTTGAGAACTGAATCAGCCTCACATTTGCCCCGCACCTGCGGGGATGACCCCGGGTCAGGACTGTGGCCATCCCAAGCCATGTCCACGCCCTGCACCGCGACCAAGGCCGGCACATATCCGCCCGAACCGCCAGCAGGGAGCCACCAAAGTGAATGAAAACCAGCTCTACTCGCCGCAAACCCCCAGCTCAACAAGTGTCCGCCCCGCACGCGCGGGGATGGGTCGGCCTCGGCGGTGCTGGCGAGGGCCTCGCTGACGTCCGCCCCGCACGCGCGGGGATGGGTCCGGGACGAGCATGTGGGGTGGCGGGTCGACCGTGTCCGCCCCGCACGCGCGGGGATGGGTCCTGAGGTCTTTCCAATTCCTATCGTTGCAATCTGTCCGCCCCGCACGCGCGGGGATGGGTCGGGCCCGCGATGGATTCTGACCAGTCCAGCTCCGTCCGCCCCGCACGCGCGGGGATGGGTCCGCCATGGCCTACCTCCTCGTCTGGTTTCTCCAGTCCGCCCCGCACGCGCGGGGATGGGTCGTGTTGGTGTGCAATGACTCCACCGCTGGATTAGTCCGCCCCGCACGCGCGGGATGGGTCCGCCTTCGCCATACCGGCACAGAACGCCTCGGCGTCCACCCCGCACGCGCGGGGATGGGTCCCTTCCAAGCGGAGTGTCACCGAGCACTGTGCTGTCCGCCCCGCACGCGCGGGGATGGGTCCGTCGCCCTCTAACGGCCGACGCGGGGGATAAGGTCCGCCCCCGCACGCGCGGGGATGGGTCCGGCCTGGCGGCTTCGACCAGGGCCAGCCAGTCGTCCGCCCCGCACGCGCGGGGATGGGTCCAGGTCGGTGGCGCTGGGGTCCGACGTCAGCACGTCCGCCCTGCACGCGCGGGGATGGGTCGACCGCGTCCCCTCGGTGCTCACCACCCTCGCGGTCCGCCCCGCACGCGCGAGGATGGGTCCCCCACCGATTTCGCCCGCTCCATCAGGGAGGCAGTCCGCCCCGCACGCGCGGGGATGGGTCGAAAGCGGGCATCTATCTGATCGGCGGGGGCACGTCCGCCCCGCACGCGCGGGGATGGGTCCATCATCATCACGCTGGTCCTGGGGTTCATCGTGTCCGCCCCGCACGCGCGGGGATGCGTCTGTCCTGCGCTGTGCGTTTGGCAGAGAGAAAGTGTCCGCCCCGCACGCGCGGGGATGGGTCCGCCTGCCTGCGCCTCACTATCTCGGCAATCTCGTCCGCCCCGCACGCGCGGGGATGGGTCGCCCCCTCTTCCCTCGTCTCCGCTGGAAGATCGCGTCCGCCCCGCACGCGCGGGAATGGTTCCCGCTGGCACCGAAACATCCCGTGCACCGACAGCTCCGCCCCGCACGCGCGGGGATGGTTTGGTGGCTCGCTAAGAGATGTCTCGTAACTGATCTTGTGGTGTTCCGGGGCCGGTGTCTGTCGGTTAGCCGGTGATGGTGAGGTTGTGGAGGAAGGCGATGCCCGCGGCGGTGGTGGCGAGGGTGTGTCCTGCGCGGCGGTAGTCGCGCAGGATCTTCCAGTTCTTCATCCCGGCCAGGGTGTGCTCGACCCGGGCTCGGATCTTGCGGTGGACGGTGTTGAGCTGTTCCTGCCAGTCGGGTAACTCGCTGCCGTCGCGGGGTTTGCGGTAGGGCATGATCACGTCTTCGTTGCCCTGGTAGCCACCGTCGGCCATCACCGGGCGGCCCGCCAGTCGTTCGGCGATGCCGGAATCCCGGTAGACGGTGCAGTCGTTGCGGTTGCCCGGCTGCGGGTCGCCGGTGGCGATCACCAGGCGGGTGTCGGCGTCGATGGCCACCTGCAGGTTGGTGGAGTAGCGGTAGTTCTTCGACCGCTCCGCGACCCGATGGTCCCGGGTCGGGACCAGGGTGCCGTCGACGATGGCGACCTGGTCGATCCGGCGTCTGCGCACGGGCGCCAACGCCAACAGCGGGCCGAGGGAGTCCACCACGCGATGTGCGGCGGAGTGCGAGACCCCGAACAACGGCCCGATCTGACGCATCGTCAGGTTCGTGCGCCAGTACACCGCCACCAGCAGCACCCGGTCCGGCAACGTCAACCGCCACTGCCTACCAGGGCGGCCATCGGCGATGGCCTCCCCGCCACGCTGGGCCACCACCCGCACCAGCTTGCGGAACTGCCCCGGCTGCAGCCCGGTGAACGGCGCTATCCACTCCGACCGCGACGACGAGATCACCTGCACCCGCACATGATCAACCACCCGCCACACAACCCAACCACCGGGTTACGAGACATCCCTTAGCCACGCAGAAAGTGAAGCAGTCCGCCCCACGAGCGGATAGGTTCCGCGCAAACTGCGGACCCGCCTGGTCGGTGTCCACCCCGTGCACGGGGCCGGCCCTGAACCCCCGCCTCGGCCTGTTCGTCGAGGCCCGGTGCTGGTCGGCGAACCTGTTAATCGAACCGGATAAGTGCGCAGCCATCCGCTGGTTCGACCTCGACGGCCTTCCCATGAATTACCCCACCATAGGCATCCATGCCTACCGCGAGGAACGACTCTTCAGCGAACGGGGCTAGAGCACCCAGTTCCAAAATGGCTTTGGCCCGGTAACAGAGGAATCAGCGAACCCAATTTCGCCAGTCCCGTGCTCCCGCGCATCGCCAACCCTCCAGTGCGCGACGTCCGGGCACATGCAACGTCACCTGGGCAGCCACACTCGGCTTCCACGCCCAGCCCCGAAACACCGGCCCCAGTGCGGCATTCGGTCAATCGGTTTCAGCCAGACCGGTGCCGTGGCTTCACTGTCAACCCGACCTCGGTGTGTCAACCCGATCGGGTGAACCTGCCCGCAGGCGGCCCAACGTCCAGGCAGACCCGGTGGGAGCACAGCCAGGATGGGCTGGTGTCCATCGCCGAGGTCGCCATCGCGATCCGGGCGGGGCTCGCCCAACTCGCGACCGGCCGGGCCGCGCTACTGGCCGCGGCGACGGCCCTGGATGAAGCCCGCACCCTCATCGAACAGGCCACCGCGGGCAGCACACGCCCCGAACCAGGCACAGCGATCGCAGCGCTTACCGATGCCCTGCAAGGTCTCGGGCAGGCCCTGGCCCAGCACGACGCCGCCACCCACCAGTTCACCGTCTATGTGCGCTCCATCGCCGCCGACGCGCACACCGCGCCTCCGCCGCCCATGTCACGCCCCTCCGGCCCCCGACCGGGCCCATCCCGCCTGTGGGAGCCCAACCCGCCCACCGCGTGGAGCAGTTGCGCGCCGAGCTGCCGCCCCCGCTCGAAGGCGCCGGAACCGGCCGCAAGACCCACGGCCGCTGGTTCGTGGGAGATCGCCCCGCCCAAACCCTGATCAGCGGAGAAGACGACACCGCCCGCCTGGCCGCGGGCTACCTGGCCCGCGTCGGAGCGCAACGCGCCTCCATCCGAGCACACGCGGAGATCAAACTGGCCGCGCTCATCCGACAACGATGGGAGGCCACCGGACTCACCGCCCACGCCACCATCGTGATCAACAACCTATTGTGCTCGGGCAGCACATCCTGCCCGGTCTTCCTACCGTGGCTGCTGCCTCCCGGCTGCTCCCTTACCGTCATCACACCCACAGAACGCCACACCTTCACCGGAGACCCGACGTGACCACCCTGGCCTTCTGGCACTCCCCCGACCAAGACAACGAACTGCTCGCCACCACCCCCGCCGAAATCGACGCCGCCCTGGACCTGATCAACAAACTCAGCACCAACTACGGCAACGTCGCCACCGTCACCCGCCACAGCGACGAGGGACCGACCCTCTACGTCGGACTCAACGGCAAGGTAGGCGCCCTGCAGTACACCCACGCCAACGAAGCCTTCTTCAGCCAGGGCAACACCCGCCACGAGGGCACCTGCCTCGAATACGACTGGCAGTGGAACATCTTCCACTACCCCCCCGACGCCGAAATCCCACTCACCGACATCCGAGCCGCAGTGCACCAGTTCGCCGAGACCCGCACCAAACCAACCTCAATCCGCTGGCAGGAATGGGAACCACCGATCGAACCCGGCGGCACACCCCTCGCCCACGACGACCCCGCCTGGGGCTGAACGACACACCCAACACACCGCCGTGACCGACCACGACGCCGTCAAGGCGCCGGAGGCCATCGAGGAGGCCCAGCGAAGACCTGGCCTGTGGAGTGGCGATGGAATAGCCCGTCATCCGGTAGCAGGCCGAGCGGTTCCGGGCGCTAGCAGAAAGCCGCCAAAGTGAATGAAAACCAGCCCCACTCGCCACAAACCCCCCAGCTCAACAAGCGTCCGCTCCGCACGCGCGGGGATGGTCCCGAGTCGGGCAGGCTCGCCGTGGTGGGGTGGTCCGCCCCGCACGCGCGGGGAGGGTCCCAGCTCCGCGCCGATGGCTTGGACACTGAAGACGTCGCCCGCACGCGCGGGATGGGTCCGTTAGCCGTGCAGCTTGGTGAAGTCAGGTGAAGTCCGCCCCGCACGCGCGGGGATGGGCCGGGACTGGCATGGCCGTGACTCCTCAGAGGGACGTCCGCCCCGCACGCGGGGATGGGTCCCCCGAGCCCGGTGAGGACAAGGACATCGGCCCGTCCGCCCCGCACGCGCGGGGATGGGTCCTGAGTGATGGTGAGGGCGTGGGGGCGGTGGCTGTCCGCCCCCACGCGCGGGGATGGGTCGTCGGCGACCCGCGGCGTGGGCTCCCGCTTCCGGTCCGCCCCGCACGCGCGGGGATGGGTCCCAGACGACGCAGTTCTGGAACGAGCAGACGTAGTCCGCTCCGCACACGCGGGGATGGGTCCGGGCAGCTGCCCAACTGCAGCGGCGAGGTGACGTCCGCCCCGCACACGCAGGGATGGGTCGACGTCCTTGGTAGATTCCTGGATCGCCCCGAGGTCCGCCCCGCACGCACGGGATGGGTCGGACAGGACGAGGGCGGCGGTGGCAGGGAGGGCGTCCGCCCCGCATGCGCGGGGATGGGCTTGTTCCTTCAAAGCAGCGACGCCCTTAGCGCAACGCGAGAAACGTGGCCAACGCGGTCAACGACGGCCCGTCGGTGATCTGGCCATCAGCGATCAGGCCGCGCAACTCAGTGATGGGCACCCACTCGACGCGGCTGGCTTCGGCGGCGTCCGGCGGCCCTTCGTGGCGCGCGTCGGAAGCGAGGAACACCCGGTACCGTTGGTCGCTGATCCCGGTCAGTGGGTGGTACCGGACCAGCGGCTTGACGACGCTGACCCGGTGGCCGGTCTCCTCCAGAATCTCTCGGCGTACCGCATCCTCCGGCTCCTCCCTGGGGTCGGCCCAGCCCGCCGGGATCTCCCAGCCCCAGGTGTCGGTCGTGAAACGGTGCCGCCACAGCAGCAGAACGCGATCGTCGTCGATGACGACCGCGCCGACGGAGACGCGGGGGAAGCGGATCACGTGGTGCTCGAAACGCGGGCCGCCCGGCACCTCGACGTCGTCGAGGTCGATGTTCACCCAGTCGGAAGCAAAGACACGGTGGGTGCCGTGGACGGTCCACTCGCTCGGATCAGCCAACGCCGTACTCCCCTAGTCGCGTTTCCAGGTCGCCGCCCATGCTTCCCGCGCGGCGTCGAAGGTGTGCATGCACGTCGCGCGCCCGCGCGGTGATCGGCTCGACCATCGAGCCCGTGGCCATGTCGAGGCTTCCACCGCGACCCGGGCAGCTTCCTCGACTTCGCCGTCGTGGACCAGGCACTCGGCCAAGTCGAGCATCAGCAGCGCGCGGCCCTTGCTGTCCCGCGCGGCGCGGCGGTCAAGGGCGTCGCGAAGGACGGGCGCGGCTTTCGCGGTGTCCCGCATGGCGAGCCAAGCGCTGCCCGCGATGCCGCGGAGGCGGGCGTCGTACTGGCGGGGTATAGCCGACCTGCGCGGCCAGCTGCTTCTGGCTGAGCCCAGCATCGTACGCAACCGCCGGATCTCGGCGCCAGCATGCCCACAGCACCCTCAGCGGCATCAGACAGTGCTCTCCGGGACTGTGTATTGGTCGACGGTGCCTCCCTCGCCCCTTCGCGCCCAGTCAGCCAAGCTTGATGGTTGCGCAGTCAGTCCACTCGTAGGCTTGATTGTCCCGATTCAGTTTGATCAGGGAGACCGTTGAGATAGGAACGTCGGCGCTGTGCATAGTGTGGTCGTTCAACGCTGCTCGAATTGGCTCCATCGGCCCATCCGAGTTGGAGTACGCGAGGGTGACGTGCGCGCGGAACCCGTCTGCTGGCTCGGGCACGTTGTTCGGACCCCACACCTCGGCGATGGCGTCGCGTATGGCGTGTCGGACTCGGACAAGCGGTTCGGCAGGCTGTGCTGGCATCTGGATGGTTTCCGAGTCGACGTGAGCTGGCCCGAGCCGGACGGTGAAGGGCTCCAACCGCGCGCAGCGTCGCCGAGTGGCGTCCACGATGCGGTCGACGTCGCCGTGGTCGACCTCATCGGTGAAACCGATCCCTTGCGTGGTGAGGTGCAGCCAGCGCAGTGGCACCGGGTCGAGCGTCGGCAGCGTGTCGAGCAGCGGCGCATAGTGGGCGACGAGTCGCGCGGCGGCGGGCTGGTCGGCGAAGGTGAAGTGCCACGTGAAGAACGACCTGCCGACCTTCCAGCCCGGCCGCCACCACCAGTGGTCCCGCATCTGCTCCGGCTCGGTCACGCGTGCCTCTCTTCAGTGGGGACATCGTCAGACTGTCAGTTCGGGAACGCCTGGATGGCGCGTGAAATCAGCGATCTCATCGCGTATCCGATCGGCGATCGGCTCTCCGATGAAGGAACCGGCTGCCGCACGGGCTTCGGTGAGGCGTTGGAGCAACGGCCTCACCCGATGCTCGGGCGGAGTCGCCATAACCGGCGCCAAGGCAAGAGCGGCTCCGTCCAATTCGCCGAGTGCGAGGCGCGCTTTGACCTGCTGAAGCCGAACCATCCGCTCCGACCCCGGGTTGCGCTGCTCCGCAGGCACGGCATCGAGACGCGCGACCGCTCGATCGGCGTGCTCGGCGGTGACAGCGGGCTCACCGAGCGACAGCGCCGTGTCCGACCAGAACCCCGCCGCTCGCTCCGCGCTGCACGTAAACGGTCCGGGCACGTCGTCGGCGTACTTCTCGGCGTCCTCGGCACAACGTTGGGCAGCGACCAGAGCAGATCGAGCGTGGTCGGCGTGACCGAGGCGGGCCAGATCCAAGGCATAGGCGCTGGCGAGGAAGGTCCGCCCGGTACCCCGGGCGTAGCGCAGGCCGTCGGCGGCGAAGCGCGCTGCGCGTTCGTGGTCGTCCTGCCAGAACGCTGCCGTGTGCTGCGTGGCACGGACCCAAGCCCGCAGACCATCATGATCGGCATTGTCCGCACAAGCCCATGCTGTGCGGGCATGTGTCTCGGCGATGTCAGGGCGCCCGAGGTCGACGGTCATCCACGCCAACAAAGTCAGCGACCACCCCGCGGCGGCATAGAGTTCACGAGCCTGCCCTGGCCGTTGCCGCCCCTCAAGCAGAGCGAAGGTCCTGTCCCGAAGTGCACGCGCACGGGCGAACAACGGCATCGTCGGGACAGTGAGGTAGACAGCGGCGACACGACGCACATCAACGTGAAGCTGCTCAACGGTGAGATCTCCGACGTTGCTCGCCTCAACTCGCGCCAGGAAGGCAGCCGACTCCTCTGCTGCGTCCATGACCATGACCTCCACATCGACCGCGGGCTGCTTGCCAACCTCTGATACCACGGTTCCAGCCAAGATCGGCCTCGACGCGTCGTCGAACGCGGCTGGGGCCTGCCGGAGTGTTCGTTGGTCGGTTCGTGCTTGGTCCCGTAGGGCCAGCAGACGCCCGTCGGCGTTGAGTCGGGCGTCGAGGGCGCGGACCAGCTCCAGCGACGGGAGGTTGCCGCCGGTGCGTTCTGCCAGGGACACGTACTGGCGGGTATAGCCGACCTGCGCGGCCAGCTCCTTCTGGCTGAGCCCGGCGCTGATGCGCAGCCGCCGAATCTCGGCGGCCAGCTCGGCAGCAGCCGGGCCGACGGCGCTGTCGGGGGCTTCGTCTGGGGCCATGGTGGCTTCCACCTAACCTTCGCACCTGCGGAACGGGCAGGGAGGCAAATACGGTCGGTAGTTGATTTGCCTCGTTCCGCGATCGTAGCGGGTCTGGTCCTCTGATCACGGGAAACACCCACCCGTTCAGGATCAGGAGGGTCCGTGACGACCACAGCCGAGGAACCGGCGACGACACCGGCATCGGTCAGGCCGCTCGCCCGGCCGATGCCCGTGCCGTTGCTGTCGCCGGCGCAGCGCAGCGCTGTTCGGCCGGAGTTGTTGGAGGTGATCGAGTACCGCAAGTCCGGGTTGAGCGTGAACTGGATCATCGGTTGTCCGCTGGACTGTGGCTACTGTGTGCGGCACTTGTTCGACAACTTCGAGATGAAGAACCCTCGTGCGCTGATGCGTGAGGACGAGGCGGCGGCGCTGCTGGTCGGGCACCCGTACTTCGTGCCGCACGTGACCCCGATCCAGCTGTTGAACCGGGCCACGGACCCGATGTTGCCCCGGGTCAAGGCGCACACCTTCGCGATGCTGCGCGAGCTGGACGAGCGGGGCCTGACCAACCACGTCCTGGTGATCACCCGCTGGCGGATCGAGCCCGAGGACTGCGCGGTCCTGAACTCCTTCACCAACATCAAACTCACTGTCCTGGTGACCTATTCGGGTATCGATGACGCTCGGGTGGAGCCGGTGGATTCGGCGATCGCCGCGGCGTCGTTGCGCACCGCCCACGAGCTCGCCGTGAACTACCGGGTGGTGTTGTACTGGCGGCCGATCGTGCCCGGTCTCAACGACACCGACGCCCACATCGACCGCGCGCTCGGGTTGAGCCGCCACGCCCACGCCACGGTGTTCACCGGTCTGTTCTTCAAAGACCAGATCCGTGACTACTACCGGGCCCACGGTCTGCCCGAGCCCTATGAGGACGGTGCCCGCCGCAAGTTCTTCCCCCACGACCTGGAGAGGCGGATCCTCGCCGCGGCGGGCGCCCGCACGGTGGGGTCACCGTTGTTCCGCAAGACCTCCTGCGGAGTCGCCCACGCCCACAGGGTGGCCGACTACAACGGCCACTTCGGCATCCGCGAGTTGTGCGACATCTGCCCGACCTGGCAGGTGAAGCGCTGCGAGCGGGCGTGGGTCCGGCCCGACACGCGGCGCGTCGCGGAGACCGCCGAGCGTCTGGGCGGCACCCTGATCGAGGTCAACGACCGCGCCATCATCGTCGCGGGCCTGGACGAGCAGCCCCGCTACCTGATCCAGCACGGGGTGGGCTACCAGGTCCACGACGTGACCAAACCGCACCGCCGCCACCAGCACGGCCGAGCCGACACCGGCTGGCCCGCCGCCCTGCAGGAGCCCCGATGACCCCAGCCCAGCCCACCGAGTTGCCCGCCGCCCTGCGCGGTCGGCGCCTGATCGTGGTGGACGTCGAAGGCAACGGCCGGCAGCCACCGGAGATCATCGAACTCGCCGCGCTGCCCCTCGACACCGACCACACCGGCGTCGAGACGGACATGCGGACCTGGCTGATCCGCCCACGGCAGCCGATTACCGCGATGGTCACCCGCAAGGTTCACGGCATCCGCGACCAGGACGTCGCGGACTGCCCGGCTTGGCCCGAGGTCGCCGACGACATCGCCCGACTGCTGCACGGACGGACGCTGGTCGCGCACCACGCCTCCGTCGAACACCGGGTGATCGGCGCGCACCTGCCCGACTGGCGCCCACCGCTGGTGCTCGACACGCTGCGCCTGGCCAAGCACGTGTGGCCCGACCTACCCGCCTACGCCCTGGACACGCTCGTCGCCCACGCCGGGATCAACCCGGCCGGATTCGCTGCGACCGGCCGGCACCGAGCCGCCTACGACACCTGGTGCGCCTGGCAACTGCTGCACCGACTCCTCACCGACAGCGACCTGGACTGGACGGAACTGATCACCGCCGCCGCCCTGCCCGGCACCGCCCCCGCGGAGGACCCGGAGGGCGGGCTGTGGTGACCGCTCCCGCGAACCCGAGCCCGGTCGAGCAACCGGTCACCATCGCCGTGCTAGGCACCCACTCCACCGGCAAATCCACCTTCCTCGCCCGCCTCGCCCACGCCCTGCGCCGCCACCACATCGCCGTCGGCACCGTCGCCGACCTCGGCGAACAAGCACAACGAATCGGAATGCCCATCCTCTACAACCACACCTGGGCATCCACCCTCTGGTTCCTCACCCGCGGCATCGCCGCCGAAATGGAAGCCTGGCTCCACGCCGACGTCGTGCTCATCGACCGCCCCGTCCCCGACGCCCTCGGCTACTACCGAGCCGCCCTGGAATACCGCGGCGAAAAACCCGACCCGCTGCAGCTCACCAAGCTCGAAACCCTCGTCCAAAGCCACAGCGACCGCTACAACCTCCTCTTCCGCACCACCCTGGACTCCACAATCCCCCTGGGCGACAACAAGACCCGCGACAACGACAGCGAATTCCGCGTCCTGGCCGACAAAAACATCGGCCACGTCCTTCACGAGCTGAACCTGGCACACGACCTACTGCCCGCCGACGGCCACGACGCGGCATTGAACAAAGCGATCACCTTCGTCACCGCCCGGCTCACTGGGTAATCGAACCCCACCGTGGGCAAGTACGTGAGGCGTGTCCTTCCTGAGCCTCGACTTCTTGGCTTTGTCGCCCCTCTCATCCCACATCCCATTTCTGCTCGCGATCGCAACGAGGAGTTGAGGTTGATGGTCGTCGCACTGCTCCCCACTGACTCCGAAGCGCCGCTGGGGATCGACACGATCACCGTGCGCGTGCTGCCACCGGCCCCCGCGCGCTGGCACCGCGGGCTGCCCAACCTGCGCTTGGCCCACCTGCGTGAAACACGCAACGGCGTGCCCCGCACGCTGGAGTTCGCGGGCCAACCCGTCGGCATCAGTGTCTGCGGCGCGTTGCTCGGCGACGACGAGGTCGATCCCGCCTCGGGATTGGCGCTCTGCGCGCAGTGCGAGGCCATAGCCGCGGCTGTATACGGAGCAACAAGGGCGAGCTGCGCGGCAATGGCACCGGATCACGGGCGCGATCAACACCTGGTATCAACCGAGGGCGCGGACCGGTGAGCCATGAACCACCAGCAGTCCGCGGTGCCATCGCTGATGTGGGGTACCAACCGCGAGGGCGGCAGCTACTACGCCGGGCGAACGCACGTGGCCTCCGACATCAAGGCGACCGCGCTGTGCGGGCTGCCGATCGATACCACCTGGACGCAACGGCCCAACGGTCCACCGCTATGCCCGGAGTGCTCGATCACCGCCCTGGAGTGGCTTTACCCCGCCTCACCAGCACTGCCACCCGGCTCCACACAGCAGAGGTGATCACCACGGTCTCCCGCGCCCGCCGAACCTGGCAGGAGCCGACGGTGTTTCTGCCCATCGTCGGCACACTGCCCCTGCCGCATCCACCACAGCCCCGTCCCGCACCGGGAAAGCCCATACCTGCGCGGCAGCCCCTGAGAGAACCGGCAACCGCACTCGTCGACGACCCCAGCACCCCGGAATTCCTGGCCCGCGTCCTGGCCGGGCTCCACCGCCTTTGACCGTCAACCTCAGAAAGCCAACCACCAAAAACGACAGAGCCGGCTCCGCCCGCGACTTACTTGCTCCACATCATCCAAGCCGAGCCGACACCAGCACATCAACGTACGCCGACAACATCCGAAGGAGATTCCATGTCCCACCACCTCATCAGCGAAAGCTGGCACCACCTCGCACCCGGGTGCCCCATCGCCATCGACGTGCAGCCCGTGGACCAGCACGTCGAAGTGGTGATCGGGGACCGGGTCGGACGCGTCAACGCCGTGACCCTCGTTCTCGCCGACCCCGATACTTGCGAACGCCTGATCACCGCCGCCACCGAAGCGCGCGACCAACTCATCGACCTGTTGACCGACGACACCACAGCGACGAGTACCGCGCCCGCAGAACTGGGACCGCTGGCTCTCGTCCCCGTCTCCTGACCAAGCGACATCCCGACGTGGGGGTCGCCCAGCTCGACCCCCACGTCTGCCACCACCTTCGCCGACTGCCGAGCAGGCTCGCCGATGCACCCGGCCACGCCTGCCCGATTCGCGGACGCTTCCCGGGTGCGGTCGCTGGAGGACGAGCTGCGCCCTCGCCACGCCAGCGCCCCTGGGCATCGGCCCGGCTCCGCCCTCCCTCGGAGCCGGGCCCCCTTCCACGCATCAGAAAGGACCGGGGTCATGCCACCGATCGACCCGCACGCGTGGTTCGCTCGTCATCTCGGTGACGAACTGCGAACCATCCGCCGAGCGCGTGGATGGACCCATCGGGACCTCCATGCCCTGCTGATCGGTCAGGAAGCCGGGCATGACCTTTCGGTGAAGACTCTCGCCAACTATGAGTACGGCACCCGTCGTATGACCGTCGACTGGTTCATGCGCCTGTGCACCGCCCTTGGGGAGAACGCCTCCACTGTGCTTCACCGCGCGGCCATCCGAACGTTTGAACCGACACACCCACCTCGGTCCGGGTCAGCCTTCCCGCACTCGCGGCCACTCCCGACCCGGTCCTCGCCCCTGTGAAGCCCTGGGCCGTGGTCGTCCTGCGCCAACAACCCTCCGCCCTCCACCCCTCTCACATCGCCGTCGAGTTGGACCAACGCGCCATCGCCGAGCTCGCCTGCCTCGCCAACACCAGCACCCTTGAGATGACCCACGCCTTGCGCGCTCTGTCCAACCGCACCGACCCGCAACCCGACACCACGAAGAACCCAGCCGTGTCTGATCTCTCCGACGAGGCCACCCACGCCAAGGGCACGCTCCAGTCACACAGCCAGCACATCTCCCCCGCCCACGACCTTGAGGGACAGGTGTTCTCCGACCCCGTCCACCCACAACGCCGGTTCCGCCAACCGCGACCACACCTCATGGCAATACTACGCACCGCACACACAGCACTGATCCTCCACAGCGAGAACAAAGCCATGTCCTGCCGCCGTGCTCCAACCCAGGCTGGCGTCCGACGGTCGTTGTGGGCGTTGTGATGCGGCCCGATTTAGAGGTCCCGGTAGCGCGGCGTCTGCTGGCTTACCAGCTCGTTCGCCTCTGCGCCGACGCCGAACTCCGGCACGTGGATCTAGCTGATCGCTTGGGCGTCAGCCGTGCATCGGTGACTCAGATGCTCATGGGGAAGAATCTGCCGTCCAGGGCCACGCTGGAGATCATTGTGCAGCGCTGCGGGTTCCCCGAGAAGGTGCCCGGCCTGGTCGCGGTGCTCGATGCCGCCCGGTCACGCCGGTACGCCGAGCCGCTGCCCGCCGGACAGCACCGTGACGGGGAGCTGGCGATCGGGCTGGAAGCCATCGCCGACTCCATCACCCTGTTCGACCCCGACATCGTCCCCGCCGTTCTGCAAACCCCGGACTACACCCACGCCGTCCTGACAGCCCGCAAGCAATCCAAACCCGAGTTGGATGTCGACGGTCACCGAGAACTGATCCACCGCCGCCACGGCATCCTCACGGCCAGCACTGTCACGATCACCTGGATCACCGAACAACGCGCCCTGCACAACCCGACGGTGCCCGCCGCCGTCATGGCCGACCAACTCCGACACCTGCAGGCGGTGAGCACCGGGAAAACGATCTCGATACACGTCCTGCTTGAGGACTCCCCACCGCCTCCGATCGGTGCCTTCACGCTCATCCGGGTCGGAGACTGGATCACCGCGCATCAGCAGACGGCCTGGTCGACCCACTACTACGACACACCAGAGGCACTCGCCGAATACGCCCACCTGATGGATTACCTGCTCGACCTGTCCCACAACCGGCACAACTCACGGTCGATCCTCAACCGCGCCGCAGACCTCGCCACCGAAGACGCCGCCTCGGCACACGGCGGGACCATCCTCCCGTTCTCGAGAACGCCCGACGGTGTATAGATCCACTACCTGTCCCCGCAGACCCACGGCTCGCAGTCCATCCTCCTATCTTCGGGCTACACGTCCTTTGCGGGAGAACACCCCATGCTCGCTGAACCCGCAGGCGCTGGCCATCGAGCACGGATCCGTACCTCGACGTCGTCCATCCCGCCGATTGTGAGAGCACCGTGACCACCACCTCATCCGCCCTCGGCCCGCTTGTCGCGGTGTACGGCCTTGTCGGACACGACGAGCAGCTCTTGGTCGTCCACGACCCGGACACCATGACATGCCGACTGCCAGGCGGACTCGTGCACGCCGGCGAGCCTGTCGAGAACGCTCTTCGGCGCATTCTGCGAGAACACCTCGGCGCCCACATCGCCCACATGGACTTCTGTGCCGCCGTGGAACTGCCTGGCCACCACCCGGATCAACAACCGGCGCTCTACGAACTGGCGCTGCTGTTCGACGTGACCGTGACCGACCCCGTTGCGATCCACACCGACCACGGCGAACCGCGCTGGGTCACCAACACCGAACTCGACCACCTCAACCTGTGCCCCCAATCGCTTGCGCACCGGTTGCGCACCGACGTACTCGCCAGCGAGTACCCGTGGTGGCCGACCCAGTCCTGACAGGCACCCATCCGTCGTCATCTCCCCGTCCCGGTGCACCACACCCATCGTGCCCTGCCAGAAGCAACCGAAGGAACCACGTGTCGTCGACGACCGACCTCACCGCTCACACCGATCAGCTCGTCCGCAAGAGGCGGCCTGCGATGAGGTCTCGGAGGCGAAGGTGATCCTGTCTCATTCGCACTGCTCGCCGGAGACCTCCACGCCACCGTCCGGCGAGGCCGCACGGCACCGTGGTGGTGATGGTCCGCTGACCACGTACCTCCCCAGTCTCGGGCAACTGCCTGGTGCGGGGCGGCCCGTGCTTGTGCTGGATCTCAACGAGGACCGAGCCGCCCCAGTGCGCGCGGGGTTGAGACGACGACCTGATGATCAGGACTTGGCGTTGCTCGACCGGGTCCTGCGCGCACTGCGCCGCCTGTGAACAACACGGCGCGTACCAACGCAAGTCTGAGCTGGGTCGACCACGAGGCGGTCACGATGGCGCTGACCTACTCCTGCACCCCGTCCACCGAACCCGCCAGACCGGACCGGCTGCCCAGCCTGGCCGGTTTCACGCTGTTCGAGACCTGCATCGGCGGCGCCCTCTACGACGTCCCACGCTTCCAGGACCTACCAGGCTCGGGCTGGACACCGGCACCCTGGCTCCACAAAGTCCCCGGCCACATCGAAGCCCCCATCGTCGCCGTCACCTGGTCATGCCCACCACCACCCACCGACAACCAGGTCCACCTCAGCTTCTACACCCCCCACCGGCCACCACGCTGGGACCGCCTACCACCACAGACCCACGTCGCCCACTGGACGGCGACACAGACCCCCTACAGCGCGGCCCACTTCACCGACCACGTGCGCGACGTCCTGGCCCGGACAAACCCACCACCGGCCCACGCGACCTTCTCCACAACACTGACCTGGGGCGAGCCGCTACCCGACCCCGGCACCAGTCACTGCGCCGGATGGGTCCAGACCCTCTACGGCCTCTGGCAGCTGCTCGACCACACCCTGAAGAAACCACTCACCCATACCCAAGTGCTCCCCGCACCACGACCCATCACCCGAGGCGACACCCGAGCCGGCATCACCGCCACCAGCACCGTGAACATCATCCGAGTCCACCCCAATTCACAACCCAAGACCCAACCCCAGACGACGAGGACAACGACGCCGACCAAGATCCGGCAGGCAAGAGCCGCCGCTCATCCCACCACCGACACCGATACTGGCGCGGCCCTTACCGCGCGAACATCTGCATGAACACACACGAACACAACGAAGGAAACCGCGAACACAAAGAAATCTCAATCAGCCGACACCTACGCGGACCAGCCGGCGCACCATTTCGCGAACGCGTCACAGAAATCCGTGGAATACCGGCGCCGTCTCAAACTAACACGCACGGAAACGTCAACATCATGCGTCCCGAAGGGACGAATCCGACCAGTTATTGAGGCGAAAGTATTAGGTTGCCTATGTGTCGGCGTAGCGGACGTGTGGGGCACGGAAGTAGCCGCGGACGATGTGCGGTTGGCGTTGGCGGCGTCGCAGGAAGCGTCGGGTCTCGT
>NZ_JBQERA010000022.1:0-31811 GCF_053813445.1 Actinokineospora lacus | reverse complement strand
TCGTCGATCTTGACGTAGAGTGCGGTGAGAAGGGTGTTCAGGTCGGTCGTCACAAACTGATCTTGAACACCCTTCGCCCGTCTCCAGCCACCGCCTCGACTTACGCATTACTCGTCTAGGCCGTGCCCTACACCTGAAACACGGGCTAGGGCCTGTCCCCAAACCCCGGTCGATGAAAGTCGGGATCGGATCGGTCGCTGGCGGCGGCGCCGCAGGGCCCTCGTACCGGGGTCGTACTCGGGTTCTGCGGCGGTGCCGTCAGCGGCCGATCCGGCCCGGCTATCGCGATCGGGGTTTGAGGACAGGCCCTAGCGGCCTTTGCGTGAGCGCAGGTAGTCCCCCACCACCGCGGGGCCGAGCCCGTCGAGGTCGGGGTTCACCACCCGGCCGCCGCCCCGGCGCGCGACGATGTCGACGAACTCGGCGAGGCGCTCGTCGTCGCCCAGCCTGAACACCGTGATCGACGCGCCGAGCCGGGCGAGGCGGTCCACCTCGGCCAGCGTCTTGCGCACGGTGCGCTCGGTCGTGGGGTAGTTGAACACCGCCTCCCCGTCCGGCTCCAGGTGCGCGGTCGGCTCGCCGTCGGTGACGACCAGGACGACCGGCTGCGCGTCCGGGTTGGCCCGGACGTGGCGGCCCGCGAGCAGCAGGGCGTGGTGCAGGTTGGTGCCCTGCTCCCACACGCCCTCCAGCGCCGTCAGCGTCCCGATGTCCACAGTGGAGGCGTGGCGCCCGAAGGTGATCAGTTGCAGCTCGTCGCCGCGGAACCGGGTCTTCACCAGGTGGTGCAGGGCGAGCGCGGTCCGCTTCATCGGGACCCAGCGGTTGTCCTGGACCATCGACCACGAGGTGTCCACGCACAGCGCCACCACGGCCCTGGTCCGCTGCTCGGTCTCCACGACCTCCACATCGGACACCTCGATCCGCACCGACCCGACCCCGCCGCGCAGGACCGCGTTGCGCACCGTCCTGGGCACGTCCCAGGGTTCGGTGTCGCCGAACTCCCAGGCCCGGGACGAGCCGGTCGGCTCCCCCGCCGCCCCGGCGAGGCGGGTGTCGCGCTGCCCGCGCCGGGACCGCAGGGCGCCGACCACGTCGGACAGCGCCGCCTCGCCCAGCCTGCGCAGCGCCTTCGGCGACAGGCGGAGGGTCCCGTCGGCGGCGCGCTCCAGCAGCCCCTGGTTGCGCAGTTCGCGCTCCAGCGACGACAGCGCCCGCGCGTCGACCACCGCCTCGTCCCCGAGCTGGCGGGCCAGCGCCTCCAGGTCGATGTCCTCCAGCCGCGCCCCGGGGTAGCTCTGGGCCAGCTGCTCGGCCAGCGCGTCCAGCTCGGCGAGGTCGGCCATGGCCTGCGCGCCCTCGCCCATGCCCAGCGGGTCGTTACCGCGGAAGCGGGCCGAGGACGTCCAGTCCTCCCCCGGCCGCAGCGCGCGCAGGTTGGCGTCCAGCGCGGAGACCTGCTCGGCGAGGCGGGGGTCGCCGAACGCGCCCGCCATCAGCTCCTGCAGCTCGCCGCGCTGGCGTTCGCTCATCGAGTTCATCATCCGCTGCGCGGCGGCCGCGCGGGCGGCGAGGGCGTCGACCAGCTCCTCGACCGAGCGCGGGTTCTCGGGGAAGAACTCCCCGTGGCGCCGCATGAACTCCTCGAACCGGGCGCTGGTGTCGTCCCCGCGCTGGTGGGCGGTCAGCAGGTCGTTGAGGTCGGCCATCATGGCCCTGATCCGCTCGACGTCCTCGGGGCGCACCTCGCTGAGCGCCTGCTTCATGCCCTGGAACCGCGACTCCATCAGCTCCTGGCCCAGCAGGTCGCGGATGCGCTGGTAGTCCGCGCGCGCCTGCGGCGACCGCCAGTCGTAGGGCGCCAGGTCGCGCACCGCCGCGGCGGTCCCCGGCGGCACCGCGTCGAGTTGGGCCTCCCGGAAGCGGGCGTCGTCGGAGGGGTCGGGGAACAGCGCGCTGCGCTCGGCCTCCAGCGCCCGGTCCAGCAGCTCCTGCACTTGGCGCAGGGTGCCGTCGAGGTTGTGGCGGCGCTGGATGCGGGAGCGGCGCTCCCAGAGCCGCCGGGTCAGCTCGTCGAGCCCGCCGGTCTGCTCGGTGCCGCGGCGCAGCAGCTCGTCGAGGGCCGAGCGCGGCGACGAGCCGTCCATGATGTCGCGGCCCAGGCGCTCCAGGGCCGCGCGCAGGTCGACCGGGGGTGCGAGCGGGTCGGGGCCGTTGTCCCAGGGCGCGTAGCGGTACCGGTCGGCGGAGGTCACGGGCCGTACACCGCCTCGCCCTCGGCCGCGTCGGACTCCTTGGCCACCTTGCGCGTCAGGTACAGGTACTCCAGGGCCAGCTCCACGGCGGCGGCGATGCGCCCGGGCGGGTCCGCCGGGCTGACGCCGACGCGGGCGGCCACCTCGTGCAGCACCGGCAGCTCGGGCAGGGCGGCCAGCACCTCGGTGGCGGGGACCCGCTCGCCGGTGGCGACGAGGTGGCCGTCGGCGATGGCGTCGGCCAGCGGGCGCAGGTCCAGCCCGGCGAGGCGGTCGCGGGCGGTCTCGGCGACCGCGCGGCGCAGCAGGTGGGTCAGGTGCTCGGTCTCGCGGCCCTCCTCCCCCGCCTCGAACTCCAGCTTGCCGCGCAGCACCGCGGGCACGGCCTCCAGGTCGATCGGGCGGGCCACGGCGGGCTCCTCGCCGGTCAGCGCGGAGCGGCGCAGGGCGGCGGCGGCCACCGTCTCGGCCGCGGCCACCGCGAAGCGCGCCGAGACCCCGGAGCGCTGGTCGACGGCGCTGGACTCGCGCAGGCCGCGGACGAAGCGGGCCAGCGCCTCCAGCAGCGGCTCGCCCACCTCGGCGACCAGGTCGGCCTCCTGCCTGACCAGGTCGACCTCGGCGGAGAGCGAGCGCGGGTAGTGGGTGCGCACCTCGGCGCCGAAGCGGTCCTTGAGCGGGGTGATGATGCGCCCGCGGTTGGTGTAGTCCTCGGGGTTGGCGGTGGCCACGAGCAGCACGTCCAGCGGCAGGCGCAGGGTGTACCCGCGGACCTGGATGTCGCGCTCCTCCATGACGTTGAGCAGCGCGACCTGGATGCGCTCGGCGAGGTCGGGCAGCTCGTTGACCGCGACGATGCCGCGGTGCGCCCGCGGGACGAGTCCGAAGTGGATGGTCTCGGGGTCGCCGAGGGTTCGGCCCTCGGCGACCTTGACCGGGTCGACGTCGCCGATGAGGTCGCCGACGGAGGTGTCGGGCGTGGCCAGCTTCTCGGTGTAGCGCTCGGTGCGGTGGCGCCACTCGACGGGCAGGTCGTCGCCCAGCTCGGCCGCGCGGGCCAGCGAGGCCGGGGTGATCGGGTCCAGCGGGTGCTCGCCCAGCTCGGCGCCCGCGATCACGGGGGACCACTCGTCCAGCAGCCCGGCCAGGGTGCGCAGCAGGCGGGTCTTGCCCTGGCCGCGCTCGCCCAGCAGGACGACGTCGTGCCCGGCGAGCAGGGCGCGCTCCAGCTGCGGCAGCACGCTCTGGCCGAACCCGACGATGCCCGGCCACGGGTCGCGGCCCGCGCGCAGGGCGGCGAGCAGGTTGTCCCGGATCTCGGCCTTGACGGACTTGGCCGCGTGCCCGTGGGCGCGCAGCTCTCCCGCGGTGCGGGGCAGCGACTCGGGCGGGGTGTTCACGGGGGTCACCCCGACGACGCTACGCACGTTCGGGCGCGCGGTCGACGTCGAGCGCGGTGCGGGTGTCACTCCAGGCGGCGCGGAAGCGGTCGCGGAACTCCCGGCGGGACCACTACATTCCCAGGTATGCCTGCGCACCTGAAGCTGAGGTGGAGTCCCGAGGCCGCGGACTGGGCGGACGCGGTGCGCACCATCGTCCCGTTCACCCGGTGGGCGCCGTGGTTCGCCGCCGCCCTCGGCGCGTTCTCGACCGTGCTGATCGTGCTCGGCCAGGTGACGCCCGGGGTGTTCGGCGTGGTCTGCGCGGTGCTGATCGCGGTGCTGCCGGGTCTGGGCGCGCGGCTGGCGTTCAACCGCAACCCGATCGCCGGGCGGACGGTGACCGCCGAGGTGGACGAGCGGCACATCAGGATGATGACCCTCGACGGCACCGCCTACAGCGCCCTCGCCGTCGCCGACCTGGCCGGGTGGGCCGAGACCGAGCGCAACTTCGTGCTGCGCACCGCCGAGGGCGGGGTGCACCCGGTACCCGGCCGGGCCTTCGACAGCACCGAGGACATCGACCGCTTCCGCGACCTCCTGGCCAAGGCGCTCGGGCGCCCGGCGTAGGCTCTTTCGCGTGTCAACTCCGAGTGCGACATTCGCCGTCTGGGTCTCGGCGTGGCTGGCAGGCTCGGCCGCCTCCGACGACGTGCTGGACGCGCTGGGCCACTGGTCGGAACTGCACGACGTGGTCGGCGTCGATGAGACCACCGCGACGGCGCTGGAGATCCCCGTGCGCGGACAGGCCGGGGGCCCGGCCGCCACCCTGCTCGCCGCGATCCGCCGGACCGGCGCCACGAGCGTGCGCCTGGTCCTTCCCGTCCCGGGTGACGTGCGCGGCCTGGGCACCCGCAGCGAGTTCGCGGGCAGCGCGCTGCACGCGGGTGAGGCCGTGGTCGTCGACGGGACCGGCTACGGCCTGGTCCCCGAGCAGATCGCCGACGGCGTGCTGCGCTGGACGGTGTTCCCCACCGGCGACACCTCGGGCGTGGAGCACCTGCCCCTCGGTGAGGCCGAGCACGAGCTGACCGGCGCCATGCGCGTGGCCGCGGGCGTGCTGACCGAGCTGGGCGTGGCCAAGCAGCGCGCGGGCGTCCGCGAGGAGATCACCGCCCGCATCGCCCACCGCAGCGCCGCGCCGTGGCCGGAGGGCACCCCGCCCCGGTCCCTGCGCGTGCTCCAGCGCGCCAACGAGGTCTCCGCGATCCTGGACCTGGCCGCCGAGGACGCCCCGGGCAACGCGCTGTCGTCGTCCTCGGCGCGCAAGCGCGCCGACGCCCTGCGCCCGCTGTCCGACGCGGTCCGCCTGGCCCGGCTCGCCGCCGTCCACGAGGCGGTCCGGGTGTTCTCCGAGCACGCCGACCAGCACTGACCCCTCGCCGATCGCGGTCACGCGGACCGCGCCGATCCGTTCGGGCCGTCGAACGATTCCCTGGAAAACCCGCAAAAGCACCTGACCAGGGACCTTCCCGAGTGGACCCCGAGCATGATCACCGGCCGGATGGTGCATAAGGACGGTGCTATGGGTCATTGGGATGAGCGGACGCCTGACGGCTCCCCGATAGTGGTCACACTGGACCACACCCTGTTACCGGAGTCACACCATGACCGTTGAGCTCGTCGAGCACCGGACCGGGCCGCGCCCGCCCGCGCTGGACGCCGCGCACTTGGGCGCGCTGCAGATGGTGGCGCGCGGCGAGGTCGGCGGCTACGGGGTGCACTCGGTGCTCCGCCACCGCACCGACGACCTGTCCGCGCTCATGGTGGGCGCGCTGTTCACCCTGCGCCGGGACGGGTTCGTCGGGTTCGCCACCCACGCCGACCCCCGGGACGGGTGGGTGACCGCCGAGCTGACCTCGGCGGGCAACCGGCTGCTGGAGATCTGGCTGCGCCGCGGCAGGCGTTCACCCGATGAGGTGGCCAGGAACCGCGACTGGTTCGTGTTGCTGCGCTGCGCCCACCGGGGCGAGCTGGGGCTGACCGAGGCCAACGAGATCACCGGGCGCGGGCTGCGCTCCGACGCCAACCTGACCGCGCGGGCCCGCGAGCTGGTCAGCGCCGGTCACCTGGTCGTGGGCGCGCTGAAGCTGCGCGAGTGCAGGCTGGTGACGCTCAGCGAGACCGGGCGTCAGCTCCACAGCAGGCTCGACCTGTCCGAGCCGAGAGGGTGAGCGCCATGACCCTCCGTTCCACCCCCGATCCACGCGGAGAGGTGTGCTGGGGAACCAGCGTCGCGCACCGCGGACGGGCACACCTTGTCCCAACTCACCGCGCGGTTCGCCCGCGCGACATGCCGGTGGACGTGCGCTGCGAACAGCGCCCCACCGAGCGAGTGGTGTGCCCCGAGTCCGCGGCGATGTTCCCCACGCCTGCGCCGGACCTACGGCACGAGGTCCGATCGCGCGCCTGACCGCCCGCCGGTGGCGGGGCGATCCCCTGCATCGCCCCGCCACCACCCGTACTCACCAGTGCCACCTGCTCAGCCAGAAGCACAATTCGGTACGCCGAGTTCCAGGGGAGACGACTTCCCTCGAGGACCCTTATTTTCGATTCTCGCCGCCTGCGACGACTAGCGAGTCGGTCGTTTGGCGGGTTCGCAGCAGGAGATCGCGCAGGGGGCGCCGTTGCGGGTGCAGCCCGCGGACGGGAAGTCCGAGAGCTTGCGGGGTGGGGCGGCGGCGAGGTGCTCGCGGATGAGTTCGACGACCAGGTCGGTGAAGCGGGGGTCGGCGCCCGGGGTGGTGGCGCGGGCGAAGGCCATGCCCAGGGACGCGGCCTTCTCGCGGGCCTCGGTGTCGAGGTCCCACACGACTTCCAGGTGGTCGCTGACGAAGCCCACCGGGCACACCACGACCGAGGTCACCCCGTCGGCGTGCAGGGCCTCGATGTGGTCGACGATGTCGGGCTCCAGCCACGGCACGGCGGGCGGGCCGGAGCGGGACTGCCAGACCACGTCGTAGGTGGTCACGCCCACCGCCGCGGCCACCAGCCGGGACGCCTCGATGACCTGGCGGGAGTAGCGGTGGCCGCCCTCGTCGGGGGGGCCGGCCGCGCGGTCGGCCGACAGCGGCACCGAGTGGGCGGTGAAGACCAGCCGGTACGCACCCCCGGGCGCGACCGCGCGGACGGCGTCGGCGAACGCGTCGATGAACAGGGGGTGGTCGAAGAAGTGCCGCAGCTTCAGCAGGTCCGGGGCGCCCGGGACGGCGGCGCGGGCACTGGCGATGTCCTCGTCGTACTGGCGGCACGCCGAGTACCCGCCGTACGCGCTGGTCGGGAACACCAGCGCGTCCCGGACGCCGTCGGCGGCCATCCGCGCCACGGTGTCCTCGACCAGGGGGTGCCAGTTGCGGTTGCCGAAGTACACCGGCAGGTCGATGCCCAGCCGCGCCAGCCCGGTCTCGACCGCGGCGATCGCCGCGCGGTTCAGCGCGTTGATCGGCGACACGCCGCCGAAGTGCTGGTAGTGCGCCTCGACCTCGTCCAGCCGCTCCGGGGGCACGCCCCGGCCGCGGGTCACGTTCTCCAGGAACGGCCGCACGTCGGCCGGGGACTCCGGCCCGCCGAAGGACAGCCACAGCAGGGCGTCGGCCATCACATGCCCAACGCGTGGACACCGCCGTCGACCCACACCATGGAGCCGGTGGTCGCGGGCAGCCAGTCCGACAGCAGCGCGCACACCGACTTGGCCACCGGCGTGGAGTCGTTGACGTCCCAACCCAGCGGCGCACGCCTGCCCCAAGCGTCCTCCAGCTCGCCGAAGCCGGGGATCGACTTGGCGGCCATCGTCCGGACAGGACCCGCGGCGACCAGGTTGACCCGGATGCCGCGCGGGCCGAGCTCGCGCGACAGGTAGCGGTTGGTGGACTCGAACGCGGCCTTCGCCACGCCCATCCAGTTGTAGGCGGGCCACGCGACCCGGGCGTCGAAGTCCAGCCCGACGATCGATGACCCGGGGCCCAGCAACGGCAGGGTCGCGGTGGCCAGCGCCTTCAGCGAGTAGGCCGAGACCTCCACCGCCACCGCGACGTCCTTCCACGGCGCGTCCAGGAACGGCGCGCCCAGGCAGGTCGGCGGGGCGAAGCCGATGGCGTGCACGACGCCGTCGAGGCCGTCGACGTGCTCGCGGACCCGCTCGGCCAGGGTGGCCAGGTGCTCCTCGTTCTGCACGTCCAGCTCGATCACCGGGGCGGGCTGCGGCAGCCGCCTGGCGATCCGCTCGACCAGGCTGAGCCTGCCGTACCCGGTGAGCACGACGGTCGCGCCCTGCTCCTGGGCGACGCGGGCGACGTGGAAGGCGATGGACGAGTCGGTGATCACGCCGGTGATCAGCAGCCGCTTGCCCGCGAGCAATCCGCTCATGTGGTGGTTCTTCTCCTGTTGTTCAGTGACCCATGCCGAGGCCGCCGTCGACGGGCAGCACGGCTCCGGTGATGTAGGCGGCGGCGTCGGAGGCGAGGAAGGTCACCGCGGCGGCGATCTCCTCGGTGGTGCCGTAGCGGCCCGCCGGGATGGAGGCGACGATCTGCTTGCGCCGCTCCTCCGTCAGCGCCTCGGTCATGTCGGTGGCCACGAACCCGGGCGCGACGACGTTGGCGGTGATGCCCCGCCCGCCCAGCTCGCGCGAGAGCGAGCGGGCCATGCCGATCATCCCGGACTTGCTGGCCGCGTAGTTGACCTGGCCGGGCGAGCCGAGCATCGCCACCACGGAGGAGGTGTACACGATCCGGCCGAAGCGCGCCTTGAGCATGTTCCGCGTCGCCCGCTTGGTCACCCGCCACGCCCCGGTGAGGTTCGCGTCGACGACCCGGGTGAACTGCTCCTCGTCCATCCGCATGATCAGGGTGTCGTCGGTGATCCCCGCGTTGGCGATCAGCACCTCGACGGGCCCGTGCGCGTCCTCGACCTCGGTGAAGGCGGCGTCGACGGAGGCGGCGTCGGTCACGTCGCAGCGAACCCCGAACAACCCCTCCGGCGCCCCGGAACCACGGTGCGTGACGGCCACCTTGTCACCCTGCTCGGCGAACGCCCGCGCGATCGCCAACCCGATACCGCGGTTGCCGCCGGTGACCAGTACCGACCGTCCCATCAAGTCTCCCCATCCTGGCGCGTGCACACAGTCGCCGATGAGGCTACTGGCTACCGATGCGTGATCGCTGACGCCCCTGTCGCACCACCGGCGTGATCCGACACCGTCAACGTCCTGATCACTTCCACCACCTCCGGGCGAACTCGGCGCAGACCAGGCCGGGTAACGGTGACAACCGGTGGCACGACCTCCACTCGGTGAAACAGTTACGGCGGCCCTCGCACCCGGTCAGGCGCTCGACGTCGCGGCGACTGCGGCTCGCGGCGCCCACGATGTCGCGTTGGCGACGTCTCACCGGCAGGCTCGGGCGCGGCGGGCGGTGGTTGTGGAGCGCGGCCTCGGCGGTCGCGGCGACCGGCGCCGTGGTCGCGGGCGTGGTGATCAGCAACCAGAACACGACCCAGTCGGCGGACCAGGCCCGGGTCCAGGCGGAGCTGGCGCGGCAGGCGCAGGACAGCGACCGGTTCACCAAGGCCCTCGGCGACCTCGGCGCGGCGGACCCGCCGGCGCGGACGAGCGGCATCAGCCAGCTCGAACAGCTCATGCGCGATCGGCCGGGCTACCAGCCGGTCGTCATCGAGCGGCTGACCGAATTCATCCGCTACCGCGCCCCACGCTCCGCCCCGCAGTGCCAGGAGGCTTTCGACCCCGTCTACAAGACCGATCCCCCGGTTGACATCCAACTCGCCATCACCGTGCTCGGCAGGCGAGACCCGGCGGCGGACCAGAAGAAGCCGATCGAACTGGGGTTCACGTGCCTGCGGTACGTCACATTCGTCAGGCCGGGGGCCGAGATGGCAAAGCCGACGGCCTTCGAGGGCGCGGATTTCTCACAGGCCGACCTCAGTGGCGCTTACTTCGACTTGGTCAACCTCCGCGACGCGTCCTTCGCCAACGCCAAGATCGTCAGCGCGTACTTCATCGGAGCGGACCTCACCAATGCGACGTTCCAAAACGCGACCCTCACGAATTGCCACCTCGGAAACGCCAAAACAGAAGGAACCCGCTTCGATGGCGCGGACACGACTGGATCGCTGATTGATGAATAGTGGCCCTCGCCCACTCCCCGAGTCCCCTGCTCAAGACCTACGGCAGGCGTTGGCCGATCACCAGTGAGCCCGCCGACGCGAGCAGGGCCAGCAGGGTGCCGAGGATCAGCCAGGGTTTGCTCGCGTCGGTGTACTTGATCTCGTAGCCGATTTGCTCGCCGAGGGTGTCGTACACGCTGCGGAGTTGTTCGGCGGTGGCGGCGGTGTAGAAGTCGCCGCCGGAGAGGCCTGCGATTTCTCGCATGGCGTCGTCGTCCACTTCGACCGACTGGACGCGGCCCTCGATCTCCACGGTGCCCTCCAGGGTGCCGAAGGAGATCGTGGTGATCGGGATGTTCTTCTCCTTCGCCGCGCGGGCGGCGGTGAAGGAGCCTCGGGGGTCGTCCTCGACGTCGGTGGGGATGGTCTGCTTCCCGTCCGACATCAGCACGATGCGGGCGGGGGGTGGGCCGTCGGGGCCGCCGACGACCGCGGAGAAGCCCTCGATCGACTGCAGGGCGGCGAAGATGGCCTCGCCGGTCGCGGTGGACTGGGCCAGCTTGAGGTTGTCGATCGCGTTGACCACGCCCGCGCGGTCAGTCGTCGGGGCGACGAGGACCGTGGCCGTGCCCGCGAAGCTGATCAGCCCCAGGTTGACCCCCGGGGTCAGGCCCTCGGCGAACGACCGCGCCGCCTCCTGGGCCGCCTTCAGCCGCGAGGGCCGCACGTCGGTGGCCTCCATCGACAGCGACACGTCGATGACCAGGACGACGGTGGCCCGGTTGCGGGGCACCCGCTGCTCGGCGGTGGGCCCCGCCAGCGCCGTGGTCAGCAGCATCAGCGCCAACACCAGCAAGATCGCGGGCACGTGCCGCAGCCGGTTCTGATGGCGTGGGGCGACCTTCTCCAGCAGCTCGAGGTTGGCGAAGCGCAGCGTCCGGCGCCGCCGGGAGCGCTGCACCAGCACGTATCCGGCGACGAGCGCCGCGACGGCGGCCAGCAGCAGGAACCACCAGGGCGCGGAGAAGTCCGACAGGCTCAGCGTCACGCCGCGCCCCCCGACCACCGGCGCTTGCGGGCGACGACGAAGCGCACCGTGTCGGCGATCCAGTCCGAGTCGGTGCGCAGGGTCAGGTGGGCCGCGCCCGCCCGGCGCAGGCCCGCGGCGACGGCGGAGCGGTGCTCGGCCGCGGCGGCGGAGAACTCCTTGCGCAGCAACGCCGTCGCGGTCACCTCGCGCTGGCGCCCGGTCTCCGGGTCGGCGAGCACGACCGTGCCGACGTCGGGCAGCTCGGTGTCGCGCGGGTCGACGATCTCGACCGCGACCAGCTCGTGGCGCAGCGACAGCGCGCGCAGCGGGCGCTGCCAGTTCAGGTCGCCGAGGAAGTCGGAGACCACCACGGCCAGCCCCCGCCTGCGCGGCGGTCGGCGCAGCTGGTCGATGGCGGTGGCCAGGTCGCCGCGCACGGCCTCGGCGCGCGGCGTCTCGGCCACCTTGCGGACCAGGCCGCGGGAGTGGGCCAGGCCGCCGCGGGCGGGAATCCGGGCGGTGTGCGCGCCGGTGGCGATCAGCGCGCCGACGCGGTTGCCGCCGCCGCGGGTGAGGTGGGTGATCGCGGCGACCGCGGCGACGGCGAGGTCGCGCTTCTCACACGCCGCCGTGCCGAAGTCCAGGCTCGCCGAGAGGTCCACGACCAGCCAGGTCTCCAGCTCGCGGTCGGCGACGGTCTCGCGGATGTGCGGGGTGGTGGTGCGGGCGGTCACCGCCCAGTCCATCCGGCGCACGTCGTCACCGGGCTGGTACGGCCGCGCCTCGCCGGGCTCGGAGCCGGGACCGGGCACCAGGCCGAGGTGGTTGCCCTGCAGGAGGCCGTCGAGCCTGCGCCGGACGTCGATCTCCAGCAGCCGCAGCCCGGCCGCCATGCGATCGCCGCGCAGCACCGGCGGCGCCCAGTCCGGCCGGTCGCCGCGCGCTGGGTGCCGCTCGCTCACGGCCTGCCCGCGGGCACCTGCGGCCGGGCCGAGACCTGCGGCAGCGGGACGGTCTGGAGCACCCTGGCGATCATGTGGTCGACGGGCACGCCGTCGGCGAGGGCGTCGTAGCTGAGCACGAGCCGGTGGCGCATCACGTCGGGCACCACGTCGACGACGTCCTGGGGCAGCACGTAGTCGCGGCCGCGCACCAGGGCGAGCGCCCGCGCGGCGGCGACGATGCCCAGGCTGGCGCGCGGAGAGGCGCCGTAGGCGATCCAGCCCGCGACGTCGGCGAGGCCGTGCTCGGCGGGCGTGCGGGTGGCCAGCACCAGGCGCACGGTGTAGTCCACCAGGGCGTGGTGGACGAACACCCTGGCGGCGACGTTCTGCAGCCGGATCAGCTCCTCCGGGCTGATCACCTGCTCGGGCACCGGGGGCGTGACGCCCATCCGGTAGACGATCTCGCGCTCCTCCTCGGCGGTCGGGTACTCCACGATGATCTTGAAGAGGAACCGGTCGCGCTGCGCCTCGGGCAGCGGGTAGACGCCCTCGTTCTCGATCGGGTTCTGGGTGGCCAGCACGAGGAACGGGTCGGGCATCGGGAAGGTCCGCCCGCCGATGGACACGTGCCGCTCGGCCATCACCTCCAGCATCGCCGACTGCACCTTGGCGGGGGCGCGGTTGATCTCGTCGGCGAGCACGAAGTTGGCCACGACCGGGCCGAGTTCCACGTCGAAGCGCTCGGTGCCCTGCCGGTAGATGCGGGTGCCGAGGATGTCGGCGGGCACCAGGTCGGGGGTGAACTGCACGCGCGAGAAGGACCCGCCGACGACCCTGGCGAAGGTCTCCACCGCGAGGGTCTTGGCCACACCGGGCACGCCCTCCAGCAGCAGGTGCCCCTTGGCGAGCAGGCCGACGAGCATCCGCTCGACCAGTCGGTCCTGCCCGACGATGACGCGCTTGACCTCGAACACAGTCCGTTCGAGCACCTGGGCGTCCCGCGCGGGCGTGCTGGTCGGCTCGGGCTCGGTCACCGGCATTCCTCCTAGAGGGGTGGAGATACCAGCACAGCCAACCCGACCACCGGTATGAGCGCTGTGAAACGGCTGACCCTCTAGCGCCAGCGCTCCAGATCCGCCGGGGTGTCCACGTCGGACGACGCCCCGTCCACGTCGGCCACCCGCACCGGCTCCAGTGGTCCGAGCACGGAGTACAGCCCCCGTCCGGGTGACCGGAACGCCGGACCCAGCACGTCGACCCGCCAGGCGCTGACCAACCACTGGTCCCGGCCATCGGCGTCGACCAGGACCGCGCCGGTCTCCCCCACCGCGGCCCGAACCCGCGCCACCGCGGCGGCGGTCACCGCGGGCAGGTCGGCGGCGAGCAGGACCACGGTGCCGACCTCCCCAGGGCCAAATTCCCCAGCCTCAACTTCTCCAGGGTCAACTTCCCCAAGGTCGACCTCCCCAGCATCGACCTCCCCAGCATCGACTTCCCCGGCGTCGGCCTCCCCGAGGACGGCCAGCCCCGCGACGACGGCGGCCACCGGACCCGCGCCCGGCTCCGCCTCGCGGGTCCACCGGACCGGTCGCGCCACCGGCCGCTCGGGGCCGACCACGACCACCGGGTCGGCCCCGTCGACGGCGTCGAGCGCGCGGTCCAGCAGGGTCCGGCCGCCTACGACCAGGGCGGGCTTGTCGACACCGCCGAGCCGGGTCCCCAGCCCCCCTGCCAGCACGATCGCGGCCCACGTCACGGCCGGAACCCTAGTTCACGCAGCCGTCCGGGGACGAGGGCGTGGGAGCCCCAGGAGCCCCTGGCTCGGGCGAGGCGGGCGCGTTCCCGAAGAACTCGGCGGTGAACGCCCTGACCGCCGCCGGGTCGACGGCCATCACCGCCGCGTCCCCGGACTCGGCCAGCGGGATCGTCGCCATCCGAACGGGCCCGTGGGCCCGCGCGGCGAGGGAGAACGGGCTCCAGCCGGGGTCGGTGTGGACGGCGGCGAGGACCTCCTCGGTGATGCCCTCGGTGGTGGCGCCGACGAACTTGCCCGCCAGCCCTCGCAGGAACACCTGGTGGCGCACCACCCGGTCCAGGTCGCCGTTGGGCAGGCCGTGCCGCTGCCGCAGGAACGACAGCGCGTCGTCACCGGAGAGCTTCTGCCGACCGGCGGGGAAGTCCGCGCCGGAGTACGGGTCCGAGACCGCCGCCCGCAGGCACACCTCGACCCCGCCGAGCATCCCGGCCAGCCGCTGGAACGCGGCCATGTCGACGGCGGCGTAGTGGTCCACCTGCTGCCCGGTCAGCCCCTCCACCGCCGCGATGACGCCCGCCGCACCGGCGGCCACCGGGTCGGGCCCCTTCGCGGCGTGGTTGTAGGCATGGTTGAGCCTGCCCATGCCGTGGCCGGGGATGTCCAGCCAGGTGTCCCTCGGCAGCGACAGCAGGCTCAGCCGGTCCTCCTCGACCCGCGCCAACATGACCATGTCGGCGTAGGTGTGGGAGTCCAGCCCGATGAACACCACGGTCCGCGGCGGCGCGGCGGCGGACGGAACGGGAGCGGGCGCGGGGTCGCGGCCTGCGACCAGCGGCACCACCACGGCGGCCACGGCGGCGGTCACGGCGACGCCGACCAGCGCGACCAGCCCGCCCCCGCCCCGCCGCTCCCGGCCCGCGCGCAGCCGTTCGCGCACGGTCGCGCTGTCCACCGCCTGGTCGGCCTCGGCCGCCAGCACGGCCCGGATGAGGTCCTCGGAGTCGCTCACCCGATCACCTCGCGCACGGAGTTCGCGCGCAGGGTGCTCAGCGCGCGCGAGATCTGGCTGCGGACGGCGACCTCGGCGCACCCCAGGACGCGGGCGATCTGCGCGTCGTCGCAATCCTCGTAGTAGCGCAGCACCACGGCGGCGCGCTGCTTGCGGGGCAGCACCGCGATCCGGGCGCGCATGGCGTCGCGCTCGGCGTGTTGGTCGGCCGGGTCGGCGACCGAGGACGCCAACGCGACGAGCACGGCGGGTGACGCGGCGATGTCCCTGGCGGCACGGCGCCTGCGCCAGGACAGGTACTCGTTGGTGACCATGCGCTTGACGTAGAGATAGGGCATATCGGTCACCGCGATCCGCGCCCACCGCCGCTGCGCGCGCAGCAGCACCTCCTGCACGATGTCCTGCGCCAGGTAGCGGTCACAGCACAGCGCGGTGGCGTAGCGCAGCAGCCGGTCAAGGCGCTCGGCCACGAAATCGTCGAACCCATCGGGCACCACCGTTCCCTCCCACCAACTCGGTCGCACAGGAAACGCGGGCAGCACGCACCGTTGTTGCACGGGCTCTTTGTGTCACGCGCAAACATCCCACCCCCGGGTTTTGTCAATCTCCCACAAAACCCTTGACCAGCTTTCCTCGGCCGCCCAACAATTCAGTTACTCATCGGTAACCTCGTCCACTGTGGACACGAGGATGTAGGAGAGTTCATGAATCGCACCATCTCCCGCTGGGCCACGCGTGTGCTCGCACCGCTGGTCCTGGTGGGCGGGCTGACCGCGGGAACCACGGCGGCCGTGGCCGCCGAGAACCCCTACCAGCGTGGCCCCAACCCGACGACGGCGAGCATCGAGGCCTCCAGGGGCGCCTTCGCCTTCAGCCAGACCACGGTGTCGAGCATCTCGGTCCGCGGCTTCGGCGGCGGGACGATCTACTACCCCACCGACACCTCCCAGGGCACCTTCGGCGCCATCGCCATCTCCCCCGGCTACACCGCGTCGCAGTCCAGCATCGCGTGGCTCGGCCCGCGGATCGCCTCGCAGGGGTTCGTGGTCATCACCATCGACACGCTCAGCCGCTACGACCAGCCGGGCAGCCGGGCCGACCAGCTGCTGGCCGCCCTCGACTACCTGACCACCACGAGCAGCGTCCGCGCCCGCATCGACGCGACCAGGCTCGGCGTGATGGGCCACTCGATGGGCGGCGGCGGCGCGATCGAGGCCGCCAACGACCGGCCGAGCCTGCAGGCGTCGGTCCCGCTGACCGCGTGGCACACCACCAAGACCTGGTCCGGGATGCGGGTGCCGACCATGGTCATCGGTGCCGAGAACGACACCATCGCCTCGGTCGGCAGCCACTCCGAGCCCTTCTACACCGGTATGCCCGCCACCCTGGACAAGGCGTACCTGGAGCTGAACAACGCCAGCCACTCCGCGCCGAACTCGCCCAACACCACCCTGGCGAAGTACAGCATCTCCTGGCTCAAGCGCTTCATCGACAACGACACCCGCTACGAGCAGTTCCTCTGCCCCGCCCCGAGCCCCAGCACGCTGATCTCGGAGTACCGCAACACCTGCCCGCACTCCTGAGCCAGGCCGGTCACCCCCCGTTCGCCGAACGGGGGGTGATCCTCTGTGGATCTCAGTGCCAGTGCCGCGGCCGGGTGCGCGCGGCGGGGACCGCGGTGGCCCTGTCACCAACGGCGGCGTCGAGCTGGGACTGGGTGAGGAACAGCGTGGTCGACAGGTCCGCGCCCCGCAGGTCCGCGCGGCGCAGGTCGGCGCCCGTCACGTCCGCCCTGTGCAGGTCGACGCCCCGCAGGTCCGCGCCGAGCAGCAGCGCGCCCCGCAGCGACGCACCGCGCAGCGACCGCGCGCGCAGGTCGCGGCCGACCAGGTCGGCGCCACTGTGGTCGGGTCCGCGCACCCCGGCCCTGGCCAGCTCCCCCGCCCGCCGCAGCGGTCCCACCGCCAGCGACCGCTGCCCGTTGACGTCGACCGAGGCCAGCTCGTCCGGCGTGCCCGCGGCGATGGCCTCGACCCGCTCCCGCACCCGCCGCAGCTCGCCGTGGACCGGCCGGGCCTCGGGCAGCTCCAGCGCCTCGGCCACGTGCCACAGCAGTTCGTGCAGCCCGCGCAGCACCGGGAACGCGGCGAACATCGGCCCGGCGACGCCGGGGGCGCGCCAGTCGCGCCCGCCGAAGGTCTCCTGGGAGAGCCGCTGCCCCGCGCCGAAGCAGTCGTACACCGTGCACCCGGTGTACCCGCTCTGCCGCAGGGTCGCGTGGACGCCGCAGGTGAAGTCGCCGAGCAGGTTGCGGCACGGCGTCCCGCCCGCCTTGTCCACCGCGAAGTCCGCCGACTTCGGGAACGGCAGCGCGACGCAGCACAGCCCGAAGCACCGGCCGCAGTCCGCTCGCAGTTCCCGCACCCGGACACGGTAACCGGTCGCCCGGTGTCGGCCTTCGACGGAAGGCGCCCAATGACAGGACCAATCCGACACCCGTTTGGTCGCAAGCTGTGACCCGCGTTCCCCATTGGCAACACTTGATCACTCCAACGGACGAGCAGCCCCGATAGGCCAGACGGGTAACGTTCTCTGGCACCAGGTGAGCGGACGAACGCCATGATGGACACAGAGCAGCGACACGAAGACGCGCCGGACCCCGACGAGGGCGTCCGTGATCGGACACTGCTCGCGCGCAAGTGGGGTTATCTCCTCACCAACACGGCTTTCATCCCGATGGCGCACAACGAACTCGAGCGGCGCCTGGGTGAGATGATCGACGACCTCTGCGCCGACATCGTCGCCGAACCGCTCACCACAGGGCGGTCGCGGGCAGTCGGCGCGCGGCTGGTCGAGATGCGGTGCGTCGGCGAAGGCGCGTTGGAGTGCATTTTGGACGTTCTCGGCAAGGGCCTTCCGGCGCTGTGGCCCACGCACACCGAACGGGTGACGCGCTGCGTCGGCGCGGTGGCGGCGGGGTTCGCCGACGCCGACCGGACGCGGCTGCTGGCCCAGCAGGAGAGCATGCACGTGTCGCTGCTCTCGGCCGTCCGCGAGGCCAAGTGGAGCCTGCGGGCCAGCGAGGCGCGTTTCGAGGAGGTGGCGACCGCCTCGGCCAGCGGCATCATGGTCACCGACCTGGACGGCCGGTTCATCAGGGTCAACGCCGCGCTCAGCGCGATCCTGGAGCGCAAAGCCGAGGACCTGGTCCCGCTGACCCTGTTCGACGTCGTGCACCCGGACTACGCGGGCGCGCTGCGCGATGACTACGCCGCGCTCCTGGCCGGGAAGACCGAGCGGATCAAGCAGATCCAGCAGCTCATGCGCGGCGACGGCGACTACGCCAGGGTCACCCTGACCGCGTCGCTGCTGCCCGGCGCGGGCGGCGCGCCCGCCCACTTCGTCACCGTCGTCGAGGACGGCACCGAGCTGGTCCTGCTGCGCAACGAGCTCAGCCGCCAGGCGCTGCACGACGTGCTCACCGGCCTGCCGAACCACCACTTCTTCAGCTCACACCTGGAGGGCGTGGCCCGGCAGGCGGGCAGGCACGGCATCACCCTGTTCCACATCGGACTCGACGCGTTCTTCTCCATCGCCCACGGCTGCGGCAGGCGCGCCGCGGAGCAGGTGCTGGTCACCGTCGCCCGCAGGCTCACCGCCGCGTTCCCCGGCACCATGGTCGCCCGCTTCGACGGCGACGAGTTCGGCATCGTCCGCAAGAACAGCGCCGAGTCCCCCACCGTGGCGCTCACCGTCGCCGAGATCACCCGCGTGCTCGGCGAGCCGATCACCATGGACGACACCACAGTCGCCGTCACCGCCAGCATCGGCGTCGTCGACCGGCCCACCAGCGCCGCCCAGCCCGCCGACCTGCTGCGCGCCGCCGACGTGGCCCTGCGCCGCGCCAAGGCCCGCGGTCCCGGCCAGTTCGAGTGCTACCACCCCGAGCAGGACGCCGTCGACCGCACCACGCACGCCCTGGCCGCGTCGATGGCACACGCGCGGGCGTCGGGCCAGGTCGCGGTCCACGATCGCCCGATCGTGTCGCTGGACTCCGGCAAGGTGGTCGGGCAGGAGGCCCGGCTGAAGTGGGCCCACCCGACCCGCGGCGTGCTCGGGCACCGCCGGTGCGTGGACCTGGCCGAGCAGACCGGCCTGATCCTGTCGCTGGGCGGCTGGCTGCTGCGCACCGCCGCCGACCGGGCGCGCTGGCAGGGCCGCCGCCGCGGCTCGACCGCGGCGCTGCTGGTCAGCCTGACCCCCAACCAGACCTGCGACGACGGCCTGGTCGCGCGGGTGGCGGGCGTGCTCGACGACACCGGCCTCGACCCGTCGCTGCTGCGCCTGGGCCTGCCGACCCGCGTGCTGTCGGCGGGCCGCGGCCTGGGCAACCTGCGGGAGCTGTCCGACCTGGGCGTGGAGATCATGGCCGACGACTTCGACCTCGGCGGCCTGCCCCTGGTCGAAGACCTCCCGATCACCGCCGTCCGCGTCGCCGCAGGCCTGGCCTGCCGCACCCGCCACACCGCCCTCGACACCGCGCTGGCATCACTGCCGTCCCTGGTCCACCAGGCGGGCGCGACCGTCATCGTGGACGGCATCAGGACCGCCGCGGACGCGGGCTGGTGGCACGAGGCGGGCGCCGACCTGGCCACCGGCGACCACTTCAGCAACTAGTGGTGTGACCCATGACGTTCACCATGTCTGACGCGCCTGGCACCGGTCATGGGCGCCCACACCTGGACCACACGACCTAGCGCTGGGCCTCGATCAGCCATATCGCGGAGTCGAAGAGCACGCCGCGCCCGGTCTGCCGCTCCGCCATGGTGGCCCGCAGGTTCGCCAGCGCCCGTGCCCGGTCGTCGGCGGTGAGGCCGTCGAGCATCGCGGCGAACTGGCCGCCGATGAACTCGACGGCGTCGTCGGCGTCGCGGCCGAAGCACATCGGCTCCGCCAGGCCCCGCAACCGGACGTCGTGGAAGCCCGCCGAGCCCAGCAGGTCCCGCACGCGGTCCGCGTCGCCCAGCGAGAACGGCCCCGGCCCGTCCGCGGGCGGGGTCGGCAGGTCGCGCCCGAGCGCGAGCGCGGCCCGGAAGGCGGGCACCCAGCCGTTGCGCTCGATCGGCTGCCAGGCCATGAGCACGAGCCTGCCGCCTGGCCGCAGGGCCCGCCCGATGTTGTCGAACGCGGCGCGGGGGTCGCCGAAGAACATCGCGCCCGACCGGCTGATCGCGACGTCGAAGTGCTGCTCAGCGAAGGCGTGGACCTGCGCGTCGGCCTGCGTGAACCCGACGTTGCCCACGCCCTCGCGCTCGGCGCGCTCCCGGGCGAGCGCGATCATCGGCGAGGACAGGTCCACGCCCAGCGCGCTGCCCCCCACCGCCCGCCGCGCGGCGTCCCTGGTCGCCTGCCCGGTGCCGCAGCCGATGTCGAGCACCCGCTCACCCGCGCCGATCCCCGCCGCGTCCAGGAATTGCCCGTGGTAGGCGGCCACCCCTTCGTCGTAGCGGTCGGCTTGCGCCGCCCAGTAGGCGCCGGTGTCGCCGTCCCAGGCCCGCAGCTGGTCGACATTGGACGGATCAATCCCCAGCTCAACGCTCTCAGTCATTGATTCCCCAGTTCGCGCAACGGTTTCATCATCGACACTACTGGGCGCGGCGGGACCGCTCAGGCCGGTTGCCCGGCGGTCAGGCCGGGCCGAGACTCGCGAGGATCACCCGACCGAGTTCATCCGGACGGGTGAGCTGGGGCCAGTGGCCGGTGGGCAGGTCGACGTAGTCGACATCGCGGATCTTCGCCAGTTCCCGCGCGCCGGGGTGGCCCTGCTCGGCCCACTCGCGGAGCAGGGCGCTGGGGAACTCGCAGGCGATGACGGTGGCGGGCACGTCGTAGCGGCGTTCGTCGGAGAGCTGCTGGCGGTCGCGGGTGACGCGCGCGGGCGTGGGGATCGCCCGCGCGCGGAAAGCGGCGCGCAGCCCGTCGTCGAGGTCGGTGAGCTCCTCGTCGAACAGGGACCAGTCCGGCAGGGGGACCTCGCCGTTCTCCATCGGGAGCTGGTCGTTGATCACCCCGCCGTCCCCGAGGGGTTCACTGGCGACGTAGACGACGCGGGCGACGCGGTCCGGGCGCGCGTCCACCGCGGCGTGGGCGAGCGCGCCGCCGCCGGAGTGCCCGACGAGCACGACCGCGCCCGGGTCGAGCGCGTCGATCACCCCGATGACCGCGTCGACGTGGTCGCGCAGGGTGATCGCGGAGCGGTCGGCGTCGCGGGACTCCATCCCGGGCAGCGTGAGGGCATGGGTGCGGTGCCCGGCCTGCTGGAGGGCGGCGACGACGCCGTCCCACGACGAGCCGTCGAGCCAGAAGCCGGGAATCAGGATGACGTCCACGGCGCCGACCGTAGGCGACGGCACCGACACCGGTTGGCCGTCACCCCCGGCGGTAGGGGTCATGGGCGTTTGCGGGCTCGGAGCACGGTGTCGTGGAACGTGACCTCGCGGCCGTCCGGGACGGTCAGCGACCTGATCCTCGTGTCGGCGACGACGATGTCCCAGCGGTCGGGGTCGAGGTCGTTCGCGACCTCCGCCGCGGTGAGGCCCATCCCGGCGGAGCCGTGCGCCAGGGAGTGCGGGTCGGTCGGGTGGTGGCCGACGATGAGCAGCGTGCCGCCCGGGGTGACCGCGGCGGCCAGTTTCCCGAACAGCGCCCCGCTCGGCCCCACCGGATGGACGTAGCTGGCGGTGACCAGGTCGAAGTGCTCCGCCGCGGGCGTCCAGGCGGTCAGGTCGGCGTGGACCCACTCGATCCCGGCCACACCGGCGGACTCGGCCTGCTCGCGCCCGCGGCGCAGGGCCGTGGGGGCGATGTCGACGGCGGTGACCCGCCAGCCGCGCGAAGCCAGCCAGATGGCGTCGCCGCCCTCGCCGCAGCCCGCCTCCAGCGCCGTGCCGGGCGCGAGGTCCGCCGCCTCGGCCACGACCTGCGGGTTGGTCTCGGCGTGGAAGGACACGCTGTGGCTCCGGTAGCGCTCTTCCCAGTACGTCTGGTCGAATTCCTCTGACACGGGGGTTCCTCTCCTCGGTTCACAGTCCATGGCGACGCTCACCCATCACCGATTCACACAGCCGGGCCTCGGACTCCGCCGAGAACAGGCCCCGGTGGGCGGCGACCGCCTCGCGGGTCTCCTCGGCGACCAGGTCGGCGTTGATCTGCGCCGCCGCGGTGGCGCCCGCGGCCGCGGCCGCGCCCACCTGGCCTGCCAGGTCGGTGACGTTGCCCGCGACCCACACCCCGGCCGCCTCGGTACGGCCGGTCGCGTCGGCGGGGATGTGCTCGCCGACCCCCATCGGGTGCTCCACGGGCAGCAGGCCCAGTCCCGCGAGGAAACCCGCCCGCGCCACCATCCGCGGTGCGACCGCCAGCGCCTGCCTGCCGACCAGGGTGCCGTCGCCCAGGCGCACTCCCACCAGGCGGTCATCGGCGACCTCCAGGGCCGCCACCTCGCCGTCGACCACGCGGACACCGCGGGCGGCGAGTTGCTCCGCCTGCTCGCCGGTCGGCGGCGCGGTGTGGGAGAAGAACGTGACATCGGCGCTCCACTGGCGGATCAGCAGCGCCTGGTGCACCGACATCGGTCCACCGGCCAGCACCCCGATGGCCTGGTCGCGGACCTCCCACCCGTGGCAGTACGGGCAGTGCAGCACGTCGCGCCCCCACCGGGACCACAGCCCCGGCACGTCCGGCAGCTCGTCGACCACCCCGGTGGCCACCAGCAGCCTGCGGGCGCGCACCACCCGCCCACCCGACAGCGTCACCGCGAACCCGGCGTCCTCGCGGACCACCGTCGCGACCTCGCCGGACACCACGTGGCCGCCATAACCGCGGACCTCGGCCCGGCCGAGCTCCAGCAACTCCGCGGGAGCCACCCCGTCACGGCCCAGCAGCCCGCGCACCCCCGAGGCCGGGGCGTTGCGCGGAGCGCCCGCGTCGATCACCACCACCGACCGCCGCGCCCTGGCCAGCATCAGCGCCCCGCTCAGCCCCGCGGCGCCACCGCCGACCACCACCACGTCATAGCCGTCCCGTATCTCGGTCATCTCGACCACCTCCGCCACCACCATGCGAGAAGGATGGGCGATTCTGCAAACTATCTTGCCAATGTGGCAAACTGATGGGCATGGACGACGACCTGGACCACGCGCTCGACGCGGTCGGCCCCCGGCTCCGCGCGCTGCGACGCCAGCGGGAGGTCACGCTGGCCGAGCTGTCCGCGGCCACCGGCATCTCGGTCAGCACCCTGTCCCGGCTGGAGTCCGGCGGCCGCAGGCCGACCCTCGAACAGCTGCTCCCCCTGGCCAGGGCCCACGGCGTCACCCTCGACGAACTCGTCGACGCCCCACCCACCGGCGACCCGCGCATCCACCTGCGCCCGGTCACCGCCCACGGCATGACCATGCTGCCGCTCACCCGCAGGGCGGGCGGCATCCAGGCGTACAAGCTCGTGATCCCGGCCGACAGCCGCAGGAGCGAGCCCGACCCGAAGACCCACGAGGGCTACGAATGGCTCTACGTCCTCAACGGCAGGCTGCGCCTCGTCCTCGGCGACCACGACATCGTGCTCGTCCCCGGCGAGGCCGCCGAGTTCGACACCCGGGTCCCGCACTGGTTCGGCGTCACCGGCGCCGACCCCGTCGAGTTCCTCAGCCTGTTCGGCAAGCAGGGTGAACGCGCCCACCTGCGCGCCCGCCCTACCCCTCGTTGAGGAGCTGCTCCCGCAGGATGTCGGCGTGCCCGCAGTGCTGGGCCAGCTCGCGCAGCACGTGGAGGTACACCCACCGCAGCGGGAGGGGACCCCGCCGGTTGCCGTGGAGGAGGTCGTCCAGGTCCAGGCCCGCCGTCGCGGCCCGCGACGCCTCACACGCTTCCCGGTGGGCCCGCTGAACACTGGCGATGGTGTCGCCGTCATCGAGCAGGAACGACTCCCGCGGCGTCGCCGGAACGCCGATCTCGGCCCGCGACCGACAGCTGACCGCCTCGTCGAACCACACCTTCTCCACGAACGTCGCGTGCTTGACCAGCCCCAACAGCGTCGTCTCGGAAGCCACCAGCGACCGGCGCGCCTGCTCCTCGCTCACCCCGCTCAGGCACTCGTTCAACGCCGCGCGGTGCGCGTCGATGAACGCCTCGAACTGGGCGCGGATGGGCTCGGCGACGACACTCTCGACAGATGTGGACACGCCCCCAGCATCTCAAGCGCTCCCCCCGCGGTCACAGGAGCCGCACGGCGTAGGGGACGAGGCCGCCGTGGCGGACCGAGGTGACGCGGACGCGGGAGCCGGAGAAGGGGGCCTCGACCATCTGGCCGTTGCCGATGTAGAGGGCGACGTGGTGGATGCGGCCCCGGGTGGACCAGAACAGCATGTCGCCGGGGGCCTTGGCGGCCAGGGGGACCTTGCGGCCGCTGGCCGCCTGGTAGCCGGAGTAGTGGGGCAGGCTGATGCCCACGCCCGCGAAGGCGTAGATCATCAGGCCGGAGCAGTCGAAGCCGACCTTGGTGTAGTCGCCGTGGGTGTCGGCCACGCCGCCGTCGCGGATGCCGCGGGTGGGGCCGTAGGCGTTGCCGCCGCCCCAAGCGTAGGGGACGCCCAGCTGGGACAGGGCGCGATCGACGACGATGCTGACCGAGCCGCCCGCCGCGGGGCGGGTGGGGCTGGTGGGGCGGGAGGCGGGTGGGCGCCCCGCCGCGGCGGTGACCTGGTTGGCGGCCTCCTCGCGGTGCTTGGCGGCCAGCCACTCGTTGTAGCGGGTGCGCTGGGACCGCAGGCCGCCGACGCGGTTCTGGGCGGCGGTGAGTTGGCGCTCGTAGTCGGCGCGGGCGGCTTCCAGTTCGCCCGCCCGGGCTTGGGCGTCGCTTCGGGCCTGTCGGGCGCCCGCGGTGGCCGCGTCGGCGGTGCGCTTGGCGTCGGCGGCCTCGGCCTCGCGCTTCTCGGCCTCGGCGAGGGCGGCGCGGGCCAGGGAGTCCTTGTTGGCCCGGACCGTGCGGGCCCGCTCCATCTCCTCAAGGGCGTCGAGGTGGCTGCCGCCGACGGCGTCGAGGAGCTGGACGCGGGCCAGCAGGTCCTCCGGGGTCGACGCGCCGACGTAGGCGGAGATGGACCCGACCGTGCTGCCCTGCTTGAAGCTGCCCGCGGCGAACTCGTCGAGGGCGAGGCGCGCGTCCTCGATGACGCGGGCGGCGCCGTCGGCCTCCCGGGCGGCGGCCTCGGCGTCGGCACGGGCCTCGGCGGCCACGTCCTGCGCGGCCCGCAGGTCGACGAGTGCCTTGTTCGCCTCCTCCATCAACGCCTCGACCTCGGCGTGCAGCTCCATCAGGCGGGCCTCGGCCTTGGCGAGCTGGTTGGTCAGCCTGCCGACCTCACCGGCCTTGTCCTTGGCCTCGCGCTGGCTCTCGTCGAGCTCCGCCTGGCTGGGATTCGGCGGCGGGGGCGGGACGGCGAGCGCCGTGCCCGTGGCCGCGAAAACCAGCAACAGCGCCAGAATCACGCTCCGCACGACGACCCACCTCCCACTGTGGACTGGTCCTCACCGGACTCCCGGCCGACTGTGCCACTTCGGACACTTCGGGACCACTCGTAACAGGAGAAACAGGAACACCACGCGTCACGTCGATGATCGAAACTCACGCTGAGTGGTTCCACCGCACGTCGATCAACTCCCCGCCGTCACCCTAAAGTGGGTGTACCGCCCACAGCGGGCAACGCGACCTGCGACGATGTGGCCGTGTCCGACCGATCCGCGTTCCCCCGCGCCGCCGCGACCATCGGTCTCGTCGGCCTGGTGACCGCCGTGGTGGGGATGTTCCTGCCGTGGCTGCGCTCCGGCGCCGTGCTGCGCGACAGCTTCGAACTCGTCGGGGTGATCCAGACGCTGGGGTTCCTGCGCGGGCAGGCGCTGGAGGTCCTGCTGTACGCCTGGTACGGACTGCTCCCGGCGATCACCCTCAGCATCGCCGCGTACGCGCTGGGCGCACGGCGGGTGGGCGCAACGATCGCGCTGCTCGCGACGATTATTCTCGGAACCATCGCGGGAGGGGCGCGCGTCGAATACGGCAGCGGGGCAGGTTCGGTCGGCATCGCGGACACGGGCCCGACGGTCAGCCTGATCGGAGCCGCGCTGGCTGTCGCAGCAGCGTTGGGCACGCTAGTAGGCGGGCGCGGGCGCGCACGCGAGAACGCAGGAGGGGAACCGTGACGTATCCAGGCCAGGGCGGGCAGTGGCCGCCAAACGACCCGTACGGGCAGCAGGGCGGACAGCCGCCGCAGGGTTATCCGCAGCAGCCCGGCCAGCCGGGGTACCCACAGACCGGCGGCCAGCCCGCCCAGGGCTACCCGCAGCAGGGCTACCCGCAGGCCGGACCCCAGCAGGGCTACCCGCAGACCGGGCCGCAGGGCTTCCCCCAGGCCGGGTCCGCGCCCTACGGCCAGCAGCCCTACGGCCAGCAGCCCCAGTACGGCGGCGCGTACGGCTACCCCGAGCCGCCCAAGAAGAAGCGCAACGGCCTGATCATCGGCGTCGTCGCCGCCGTGATCGCGGTGTCCGCGGGCGTCGGCGCGACGCTGTGGCTGGTCAACCGCGACAGCGTGCAGGCGGGTTCGGACAGCCCCACGACGGCGGCGACCAACCTGGTCAACGCCATCGGCCAGGGTGACGTCGCGGGCCTGCTCACCGGGCTGGCCCCGGCCGAGCGGGACCTGATGTCGACGCTGAACTCCGAGACCACCAAGGAACTGGTGCGCCTGGAGGTCTACAAGCCCAACGTCGACCCGAACAAGATCACCGGCTTCGAGATGAAGACCGAGGGCCTGACCTTCGACGACGCCGCGGCCGAGAAGGTCAACGACCGCATCACGATCACCAAGCTGGTCGGGGGCACGGTCACGATCACCTCGGACATGAGCCAGCTGCCCTACACCGAGGAGTTCATCGACGCGGCGTTCCCGCGCGGGATGGACGCCCGGCCGCAGACCGAGACCGTGGACATCGCCAAGGAGATCGCCAAGAACAACGGCGAGCCCATCCGCATCGCCACGGTCAACGTCGACGGCGAGTGGTACCCGAGCCTGTTCTACACGCTGGCCGACTACGCCCTCGCCGAGGAGAAGCTGGAGTGGCCCGCCCAGGCCATCCCGGCCAACGGCGCGGCGAGCCCCGGCGAGGCCGTGCGCGAGCTGGCCGACGCCGCCCTGGCCGCGGACCTGGAGCGGGTCATCGAGCTGCTGCCGCCCGACGAGATGGGCGTGCTGCACGACGTGGGCCCGGTGCTGGTCGAGCAGGCAGGCCGGCTCGACCCCGCCCCGGCCAGGATCGTGAACCTGGTCACCGAGACCACCGACGTCGAGAACGGCACCAAGGTGCTGCTCAAGGAGCTCGAGGTCGAGGCGGAGGGCGAGACCTTCAAGATCACCAAGGACGGCGAGTGCTACGCCGCCGAGGCACAGGGCGAGCGCCAGCAGATCTGCGCCGACGAGCTCGCGGGCCAGATCGGCGGCGAGGGCGGCATGGACCCCAAGGTCGAGCGGGCACTGACCGGCCTGGTCAAGGGCATGATGGCCAACACCGGCATCGTGACCGTCGAGGTCGACGGCAAGTGGTACGTCAGCCCGATCCGGTCGCTGACCGACGTGATGGTCACCGCCCTGCAGAGCCTGGAGGCGGAAGACATCCGGGCCCTGCTGGAGATGGCCAAGTAGGACCGCGCTGTTGAGGACCGCGCCGTTGATGACCTCCCGGGGCCTGGCCTCGGGAGGTTTTTCATGTTCACCCATGGCGGCGGGGGCGGCCCCCCGGCCGCGGGGGCGTTCTGGATCACAGTCGGCGCGGCGTCCTTGAAACGACTAACAGGACAAGCGTACTGTTTGAGGTGGCGAGGGGGTCGCTGCGGGCCTTGGCCAGGTGCGCGAGACTCACCCCCACCACCGAACCGACCTGACTTGCGCCGCCACTGGAGTTGGACGTGACTACACCGAGCAAGGACAGCTTTGGCGCCCGCGCCACGCTGAATGTCGGGGACGCCTCGTACGAGGTGTTCCGACTCAGCGCGGTCGAGGGGGCCGAGCGCCTGCCGTACAGCCTGAAGATCCTGCTGGAGAACCTGCTGCGCACCGAGGACGGCGTGAACATCACCGCCGACCACGTCCGCGCGCTGGCGAACTGGGACGCCGCGGCCGAGCCGTCGACGGAGATCCAGTTCACCCCCGGCCGGGTGGTCATGCAGGACTTCACCGGCGTGCCGTGCATCGTCGACCTGGCGACCATGCGCGAGGCGGTGACCCAGCTGGGCGGCGACCCGGCCAGGGTCAACCCGCTCGCCCCGGCCGAGCTGGTCATCGACCACTCGGTGATCGCCGACATCTTCGGCCGCCCGGACGCCTTCGAGCGCAACGTCGACTTCGAGTACGAGCGCAACAAGGAGCGCTACCAGTTCCTGCGCTGGGGCCAGAGCGCCTTCGACGAGTTCAAGGTCGTCCCGCCGGGCACCGGCATCGTCCACCAGGTCAACATCGAGCACCTGGCCCGCGTCGTGATGGTCCGCGACGGGCAGGCCTACCCCGACACCCTGGTCGGCACCGACTCGCACACCACCATGGTCAACGGGCTCGGCGTGCTGGGCTGGGGCGTCGGCGGCATCGAGGCCGAGGCCGCGATGCTCGGGCAGCCGGTGTCCATGCTGATCCCGCGCGTGGTCGGCTTCAAGCTGCACGGCGAGCTGCCCGCGGGCGCCACCGCGACCGACCTGGTGCTGACGATCACCGAGATGCTGCGCAAGCAGGGCGTGGTCGGCAAGTTCGTCGAGTTCTACGGCTCGGGCGTGACCGCGGTGCCACTGGCCAACCGCGCCACCATCGGCAACATGAGCCCGGAGTTCGGCTCGACCGCGGCGATCTTCCCGGTGGACGCCGAGACCATCGCCTACCTGACGTTCACCGGCCGCTCGGCCGAGCAGGTCGCGCTGGTGGAGGCCTACGCCAAGGAGCAGGGCCTCTGGCACGACCCGGCGGCCGAGCCGGTCTACTCCGAGACCCTGGAGCTGGACCTGGCCACGGTGGTGCCCTCCATCGCCGGGCCGAAGCGCCCGCAGGACCGCATCGACCTCACCGACGCCAAGACGGCCTTCCGCGCCGCCCTGGGGACCTACGTCAGCACCGAGGTCACCGGCGACCAGAACCGCCGCTCCGGCGTGCCGCAGCAGCAGCGGCCCGAGGGCGTGCTGTCCGAAGTGGATGAGGCGTCCGCCGAGTCCTTCCCGGCCAGCGACTCCCCGGCGGTGGGCTCCGACGACGCCTCCGGCGCGCCGTTCGACTACCACTCGGCCGCCGCGGGCTCCGACGGCCGCGTCAGCACGCCCACCAGGGTGAGCCTGGACGGCGCGGAGTTCGAGATCGACCACGGCGCGGTCGCCATCGCGGCGATCACCTCCTGCACCAACACCTCCAACCCGTCGGTGATGATCGGCGCCGCGCTGCTGGCCAAGAAGGCCGTGGAGCGCGGGCTGGAGCGCAAGCCGTGGGTGAAGACCACGCTGGCGCCGGGCTCGAAGGTCGTCATGGACTACTACGAGCGCGCGGGCCTGACGCCGTACCTGGAGAAGCTGGGCTTCCACCTGGTCGGCTACGGCTGCACCACGTGCATCGGCAACTCCGGCCCGCTGCAGGACGAGATCTCCGCCGCCGTGCAGGAGTCCGACCTCGCCGTGGTCTCGGTGCTCTCGGGCAACCGCAACTTCGAGGGCCGGATCAACCCGGACGTGAAGATGAACTACCTGGCCTCGCCGCCGCTGGTGGTCGCCTACGCGCTGGCCGGGTCGATGGACATCGACATCACCACCGAGCCGCTGGGCATCGGCTCCGACGGCAAGCCGGTCCTGCTGCAGGAGATCTGGCCCTCGCCACAGGAGATCTCCGACGTCATCGCCTCGGCGATGTCGGCGGAGAGCTTCGCCAGCAGCTACGCCGACGTCTTCGCCGGTGACGAGCGCTGGCAGTCGCTGCCGACGCCGACCGGCAACACCTTCGAGTGGGACGCCGAGTCGACCTACGTCCGCAAGCCCCCGTACTTCGACGGCATGACGATGCAGACCACTCCCGTCGTCGACATCTCGGGCGCGCGGGTGCTGGCCCTGCTGGCCGACTCGGTCACCACCGACCACATCTCCCCGGCGGGCGCGATCAAGCAGGACACGCCCGCGGGCAAGTACCTGACCGAGCACGGCGTGGAGCGCAAGGACTTCAACTCCTACGGCTCGCGCCGCGGCAACCACGAGGTGATGATCCGCGGCACCTTCGCCAACATCCGGCTGCGCAACCTGCTGCTGGACGACGTGCAGGGCGGCTACACCCGCGACTTCACCCGCGAGGGCGAGCAGGCGTTCATCTACGACGCCGCGCAGAACTACGCCGAGGCGGGGATTCCGCTGGTGGTCCTCGCGGGCAAGGAGTACGGCTCCGGGTCCTCGCGGGACTGGGCGGCCAAGGGCACCTCGCTGCTGGGCGTGCGCGCGGTCATCGCCGAGTCGTTCGAGCGCATCCACCGCTCGAACCTGATCGGCATGGGCGTGCTGCCGATGCAGTTCCCGCAGGGCGAGACCGCCGAGTCGCTCGGGCTGGACGGCACCGAGACCTACGACATCTCCGGGATCACCGCGCTGAACGACGGCTCGACCCCGCGGACGGTCACGGTGACGGCGACCAAGACCGATGGCGCCACTGTGGACTTCGACGCCGTGGTGCGCATCGACACCCCGGGCGAGGCCGACTACTACCGCAACGGCGGCATCATGCAGTACGTGCTGCGCAAGATGGTCTCGAACTGACCTTCCCGCGCCGAGGGCCGTCCCGACCACGGGGCGGCCCTCGGCCGTTTCACGGCGTCGCACAACGAATCTCCGTCCGGACTGCGACCTGGGTCCTAACGCCGAGGTCGTCCTGTTTGCCAGGCTAGGCAGGCGGGACACCGACCGGACAGGGCAACTCCCCGCCCTGTGGACAACTCCCGCCGCGACGGGAGGATTCCCAGGTGACGTGGACGGTGCTGGTGGTGGCGGGCATGGTCGTGCTCGTCGGTTCCATCGTGCAGGGCGCGGTCGGCTTCGGGCTCAACCTCATCGGCGGGCCGCTGCTGGCGCTGCTGGACCCGGTCTTCGTCCCGGTGCCGGTGCTGCTGATCGCCTGCGTCCTGGCGGCGGCGATGACCCTGCGGGAACTCAAGGCCGTCGAGTGGCGCGGCGTCGGGTGGGCGATGGTCGGGCGGGTGCCGGGCAACCTGCTCGGGCTGCTTGCGCTGGTGCTGCTGCCCGTGGCCGGGTTCAACCTTGTGATCGGGACGACCGTGCTGGTGTGCGTGGGGTTGTCGGTGATCACGTGGCGGCCGAAGGTGACCGCGCCGAACCTGGTGGTCGCGGGCACGGCCTCCGGCGCGTTCGGCACCGTCTCGGCGATCGGCGGGCCCCCGATCGCGCTGCTCTACCAGAACCAGGCCGGGCCGACCGTGCGCGCGACGCTCAACGCGTTCTTCCTCATCGCCGCCCTCTCCTCGGTGGCCACGCTGGCGGTGGCGGGCCAGGTGCGCGGCGAGCACCTGACGGCCGCCGCCGCGCTGACCCCGTTCGTCGCGGTCGGGTTCCTCATCTCCGGGCCCGCGCGGTACCTGCTGTCGGGCACCAGGCTGCGCGCCGCCGTGCTGGGCATCGCCGCGGCGAGCGCGCTGGTGCTGATCGTCCGCAGCCTGGCGGGCTGACACTCCACAGAGGATTCAGTTTCGAAACTACGTCCCGCGAATTCGAAACTATTCGTTGATCCGACCGTTGAACTTTCGTTACAGGCAGCCGCATACTGCGATTCCTGCAACGGAAAGGGGCGCAATGATGCGCGCAGTTCCCCACTCCCGGTCGAAAGTCTTTCGGCATTCGATCGTCGCCGGCGCGGTCGTGGCTCTCGCCTCAGCCGCCCTCGCCTCGGTGTCCGGGCCCGCCGTCGCGGCGGGCAGCACGCTCGCGGCGGCCGCGGCGGAGAAGGGCCGGTACTTCGGCACCGCGGTCGCGGCGAACAAGCTCTCGGACTCGACCTACGTCGGCATCCTCAACCGCGAGTTCGACATGGTGACCGCCGAGAACGAGATGAAGATCGACGCCTTGGAACCCAACCAGGGCCAGTTCTCCTACGCCAACGCCGACCGCATCGTCAACCACGCCCGCAACCAGGGCA
>NZ_JBQERA010000021.1:0-42054 GCF_053813445.1 Actinokineospora lacus | reverse complement strand
CTGGCCACGAGGTCTCCGGTAGTCACTGGTTTGCTTGGTCGCTAACCCGTCTACCGGAGACCTCACCTATCTGATCAACAACACGCCGGACCAGCACACACGACTTCGAGACACGGCCTAGGTGATGGCAGGCGAACCACCGTCGGTGACGGGCAGGCCCGCCTCCGCCCACGCCCTGAACCCGCCGATCAGGTCCGTCGCGTGCGGTAGCCCGACGAGCCGCAGGTCGCGGGCGGCCAGGCTGGACGCGTAGCCCTCGTTGCAGAACACGATCACCGTGCGCCCCGGGGAGATCTCCGGGATGCGGTGCGTGCCCCGCGGGTCGAGCCGCCACTCCAGCACGATCCGCTCGATCGGGAGGGCGCCGAGGACCTCCCCCTCGGCCAGCCGGTTGTGGTGCGGGCGGATGTCCACCAGCAGCGCGCCCTCCCGCTGCAGCTGGTGCGCCTTGAGCGCGTCGACCCGCTCGATCTCGGCGCGGGCCTGCGTCAGCAGGGCCTCGACAGTCATGACACCTCCAGGGACACGGCGTTGCGAACCGCCGGGATCTCGGCCAGGGACTCATACTCCCGCGTCGGCATCAGCGGCGGTGAGTAGGCGTGCACGCTCAACGCCGCCTCGGCGCCCGCGTTCGCCATGACGTGGGCCCGTCCCCCGCCGAACGCCACCGTCTCACCCAGCCGCCGCACCCCGCGCTGCACCGCGCCTCGCGGGTAGCGGAAGGTCTCCGACAGCGCACCGCGCACGACGGTGAACGACCCGGACGCGCCACCGTGGTCATGCGGCCGCGTGGCCTGCCCCGGCAGCCACGACAACAGCCACAGCTCCACCCCGCCGGTCAGCGCCAACCGCACCCACCACCGCTGGTCAGAGCGGTAACGGGCGGTTACCAGCAGCGCGGTCGTCAACTCGGTGGACACCCGCCGGGTGAGCAACCGCAGCTGACCCGCGCTCCAGAGCTCCCGCTCCGGGCACAACAGGTCCCGCAGCTCCGGCATGTCCACGTCAGGGTGAACTTCAGGCAAGACAGCAAGCGACGATGTCACGACTTCAGCCTCCCGGTTTTCGATTTGTCGCACAGCCGCCACATGCCGACCACGCGGCGCCCGACGAGCGCGACTGTCAAGGCCACGCGCAACCTCCGATCCAGCCGCTGGGCCGGTGCCTCATCCAGTCACAGCGCGACCAACCGCGGCAACGTCTTCCATATTGTGGAATGACCTACCCTTGCGGTGGCGCGTTGTGCAGCTACCGGAAACCAGGAGCGCGTCACCGCCACTGACGATGAACCCGTGCTACCCGGTGACTGAATTGCCCGAGTGGGTTGACGAGCCCGAACGCGCGTCGGCGCCAGCGCGGGGTCGACGGGACGCAAGCGGCGGATCGGCTGTGGGTGGTGGAGTCGCCGGTGAACTTGCCTGCCGTCACCGTCCCGTTCTCCACGATGACCAGCGCTCCCAGGACGTAGTTGGCGGAGCGGTTGTAGCTGATCGTGCTTGTCTCACCGGTGTTCCAGGTGATGGTGTACGAGCCGCTGCCGGACGCGGCCAGGTCGGTGCAGGAGCGGTTGAGGCCGTGGATGGTCGCCCGCACGTGCCCTTGCGTTATGGCGGGGTCGGTGAGGGATGTGCGGGAGAGGACGTTGTGCACGCTCACGTCCACCGGTCGGCGCGTGGTCAGCAGGCCGGTGGAGTAGGGCACCGTCTCGTTCTCCGTGCAGGTGAGATCGCCCGGCGCCGCGTGCACGGGCAACGGTGCGAACACCAAGAGCGCGGCCGCCGCAGAGGCGACGCCCCCCACCGCGAGTCAACGACCGGTCCTGGTCTCGGCGAGGGCGGTACGCGGATTGATTCGGCGCCGCTGGCGTCGGGTCTTGATGCTTTCTTGACGCCTTGGTGTGCTTGGTTTTCCTGTGGTCGAGCGGGATGAGGTGCTTGAACGCGGCGAGTATTGGCGTGTGTTTGGCGTCAGCGGCGTCGCCGGCTTCGTCAAGGTCTCGTCAAGACCGACGCCAAGGTTGGGGCGGGGTGCTGATGCCCCGCTACGTTTCCGTCGAGGTCGGGGGGTGCGTGTGCGGGGACTGGTCATCGGGTTCGGTGTGGTTGGCGCGAATGCCGCTCGGCACCTGCTGGACATCGGCGTCGCGGCGGGCGGTCTCGTGGTCGTCGATTGGGACGCGGGCGCGGTTGAGCGGGCCGGGCGCCTGGGAGCCCGAACGGTTCTCGGGGACGCCGCCGACTGTCATGTGATCGACCGGGCGGTCGTCGGGCACGTTGACCACGTGGTGGTCGCCGTGGGGCCGGATGAGACCGCTCTGCTGAGCACAATAGTGGTCCGCGAGCGGTGTCCGAGCGCGACGATCGTGACCGCTGTGCGGCATCGTGTGCACATTCCGCTCGTGCGGAGTCATGGTGCTGACCGCGCGATCGTCACTTCCGAGGCGACCGGGGCGGCACTGGGTCACGCGGTGTCCGATGTGTCCATGGCGGGTCCTGGTGGTGCGGCCCGCTGGTCGATCGCCGAACGCCCGGTGCGGCCGTTCGAGGTCGGGTGTCTGCTGCGTGACTGCGCGCCCAGTGCCATCGGGCTGCTACGGGGGCCTGGGCGCGGCTGGGAGTCCGAGGCCGCGGGGCAGCGGGTCGCCGAGGGTGACCGCATCGTGTTCTTGACCGCGCGGTCCGCCACGGGTCGGACGGAAGCCTAGGCCATGGCCAAGATCACCGTTGCCGCCAAGCGACTCTTGGTGGGCAGGCCGTTCCGCAGCGATCGACTGGCGCACACGTTGCTGCCCAAGCGGATCGCTCTGCCGGTGTTCGCCTCCGACCCGATGTCGAGCGTGGCGTACGCCCCCGAGGAGATCCTGTTGGTCCTCTCGGTGGCGGGGGCCTCGGCGTACGTGTTCAGCCCGTGGATCGGCCTGCTGGTGGCCGTGGTCATGGTGGCCGTGGTGGCCTCCTACCGGCAGAACGTGCGGGTCTACACTTCCGGTGGCGGTGACTACGAGGTCGCCACCGTCAACCACGGGCCGCGGTGGGGACTGGTGGTGGGCAGCGCCCTGCTCGTGGACTACGTGCTGACCGTGGCGGTGTCGATCGCCTCCGCCGCGGCCAACATCGGCTCGGCCGTGCCGTTCGTGGCCACCCACAAGGTGGAGTTCGCCGTCGCCGCCATCCTCGTGCTGACCGCGATGAACCTGCGCGGCGTGCGGGAGTCGGGCACGGCCTTCGCCATCCCCACCTACGCCTTCGTCATCGGCGTCCTCGGGATGATCCTGTGGGCGCTCGTGCGGGTGTACGCGCTGGGCGGGGACGTCCGCGCCGAGAGCGCCGACTTCCAGCTGGTCGACGAGCACGGCGCCCTGGCCGGACTCGGCTTCGCCTTCCTGATCCTGCGCGCCTTCTCCTCCGGCAGCGCCGCGCTGACCGGGGTCGAGGCGATCGCCAACGGTGTGCCCGCCTTCCGCAAACCCAAGGGGCGCAAGGCGGCCACCACGCTGCTGATGATGGGCCTGCTCGCGGTCACCATGTTCCTCGGTCTGATCATGCTCGCCCGGCTCACCGGGGCCCAGGTCGCCGAGGACCCGGAGCACCAGCTGATCGGCGCGCCCGCGGACTACGAGCAGAAGACCCTGATCGCCCAGCTCGCCAACGCCGTCTTCGCCGGGTTCCCGCCCGCGACCTGGTACGTCATCTTCTTCACCGGGCTGATCCTGGTCCTGGCCGCCAACACCGCCTTCAACGGGTTCCCGGTCCTCGGCTCGATCCTCGCCCAGGACCGCTACCTGCCCCGCCAGCTGCACACCCGCGGCGACCGGCTGGTGTTCTCCAACGGCGTCGTCTTCCTCGCCGGGTTCGCCGTCGTCCTCGTCGTGGCCTTCGACGCCGAGGTCACCCGCCTGATCCAGCTTTACATCGTCGGCGTGTTCATGTCCTTCGTGATCAGCCAGAGCGGCATGATCCGCCACTGGAACCGCCTGCTGGGAACCGAGACCGACCCCGCCGCGCGCGGGCGGATGCGCCGATCCCAGGCGATCAACGCCTTCGGCTTCACCATGACCGCCCTGGTCTTGGCCGTCATCCTGATCACCAAGTTCACCCAGGGCGCGTGGATATCCCTGGCCGCCATGGCCGTCATCTACGTCGTCATGAGCGGTATCCGCAGGCATTACGACCAGGTCGGCGACGAACTCCGCACCGACGACGAGTCACCCGCGGTGCTGCCCTCGCGCAACCACGCCATCGTGCTGGTGTCCAGGCTGCACCGGCCCACCCGGCGGGCACTCGCCTACGCCAAGGCCGTCCGCCCCGACGTCCTCGAAGCCGTCACCGTCAACGTCGACGAGCGCGACACCCGGGAACTCGTCGACGCCTGGAACAGGCAGACCACCTTCTCCATCCCCCTCAAGGTCATCGAGTCGCCCTACCGCGAGATCACCAAACCCGTCCTCGACTACGTCAGGCGCATCCGCACCGACAACCCCCGCGACGTGGTCACCGTGTTCATCCCCGAGTACGTCGTCGGGCGCTGGTGGGAGCAACTGCTGCACAACCAGAGCGCGCTGCGCCTCAAGGGCAGGCTGCTGTTCCAGCCAGGGGTCATGGTCACCAGCGTGCCCTGGCAGCTCGCCTCCTCGACCAAGGTCCGCGACCAACCCGGACAGGCGCCGGGAGCGACCCGCCGCGGTCTGTGAGCGAGCGGGCCCCTGGGTCAGGGAGCCGGTGGCGCGGTGCCCATGCCCAGTGAGATCTGGACCGTGATCAGGGTGAGCCAGCCGATGAGGAAGAGCACCACCCAGAACAGGGGGCGGCTGAGCCTTCTCATCGGGCCTGCTTTCGTGGTCGAGGTGGGGTCAGAGCCATCGGTTGCGTTTGAACATGCGGTAGAGGATAAGGCAGGCCACCAGTGTGAGGGCGACGATGAGCGGATAGCCGTAGCGCCAGTGCAGTTCGGGCATGTGGTCGAAGTTCATGCCGTAGATGCCGAAGACCATGGTCGGGACGGCGATGACCGCCGCCCAGGCGGTGATCCGGCGCATGTCGCTGTTCTGCTGGATGGTGACCTTGGCGAGGGTGGCGTTGAGCAGGGTGGTGAGGATCTCGTCGAAGCCGGTGATGCGCTCGGCGACGAGGTCGAGGTGGTCGGCGACATCGCGGAAGTAGGACTGCACGGCGGGGGAGATCAGGTGGTGGCCGCCGCCCGAGAGGACGCGCAGGGGCGCGGCGAGGGGCAGCACGCTGCGGCGCAGCTCGACGACCTCGCGTTTCATCAGGTGCATCTGCTCGGGGCCGATCGGGCTGCGGGGGGCGAAGACCTGGGCCTCGACGTCGTCGATGTCGTGTTCGAAGGCTTCGGTGGCGGCGAGGTAGTCGTCGACGACGTGGTCGGTGATGGCGTGCAGGACCGCGGCGGGGCCCAGGGCGAGGCGTTCGGGGGCGGCTTCGAGTTCGGCGCGCAGCAGGCCGAGGTGGGAGTGGTCGCGGTGGCGGACGGTGATGATGAAACCACCGCCGAGGAACGCCATGATCTCGCCGGTCTCGACGATCTCGTTGGCCCTGGCCGGACTGTCGTGGGCGACGTGGGTGACGGTCTTGACCACCAGGAACAGGGTGTCGGCGTAGCGCTCCAGCTTGGGTCGCTGGTAGGCGAGCACGGCGTCCTCCACGGCCAGCTCGTGCAGCTGGAACACCGAGGCGATCTCCGCCAGCTGGTCGGCGGAGGGCTCGTAGAGCCCGATCCAGACGAAACCGTCGCCGGTGGCGGTGTGCTCCCGGGCCTCCCGGGGCGTCCAGGTCCCCGGCACGCGGTGCCCGTCCCGGTAGACGGCGCAGTCCACGAGACCCTGCCGTAACTTGGCACCGGGTGGGAGCGTTGTCTCTTCGGAGGTGCCACGCCGCGCCCCCGGACGGGTCGGCGGGGTGTGGCTCATTGCTCCTCCAGGTTCGATCACGGGTGAAGGCTAATCCCCGGCAGATCCAGGGCAACCGCTACCCGATCAACTAGTGACCCGGTGGCCGAGCGGCACGCCCAAGGCTGTCCACGGGCGACCGGTTGTGGGCCGCTGCGGCGGGTGCTCGCCGTGGTCTTGGTGCTCGCGCTCGGCCGGTGCCTGCCACGTTTGTCGCTGGAGGTCTCGCCGTTGACGCGGTGTGGGCAGACGGTGGCGCCGTTGGCGGCGGGGTTGTCGTGTTCGACGCCGACCCAGCCGGACAAGCAGGTCGGACAAGGCTGTGGCGACCGACCCGACCACCGGCGCCGCCGCGTGTGTGGTCCACGGCCCGCTACAGCGCGAGCATCGCCGTGGCGACCTCGTCGGCGGCGGTGTCGGGGATCGCGGTCGCGGCGTGGTCGAGCACCAGTAGCCGGGCGCCGGGGATCTCGCGCGCGAGCGCCTTGCCGTTGCCGACGGGGAAGAACGGGTCGTGGCGACCGTGGACCACGAGCGTCGGCAACGCGAGTTCGGGCAGGCGCTCACGCCAGCGTGGTGTGCAGTCGAGCGCGGCGGCGTCGGCGGCGAGGTCGCGCAGCGTGTACGCGGGCGCTTCGGGGTCGACGGTTGTCGACGTGCCGGAGTCGCGCAGGTCGTAGCGCACGACGTGACGTCCGCCGCGCGCGAGTGCCGCGCAGAGCGCGTCGGGCCAGGAGAGCATGGTCACTCCGCCCGCGAGCAGCACGAGGGGCGCCGCCGCGTCGCCGAAGTGCTCGACCCCGAGCGTGACGCCGTCGGGCGTGCGGAACGAGCGCATCGTCGACCTCCAGGACAGCTGCGTGACCGCGGCACACGCTACCCGCGAAACGTCGTCCGCCGCCTCGACACCAGCACCGAGCCGCGACCGGTTGGATCGTGTGGACTCGGAACCAGCGGAATACCGAATGACCACAGTAGACACACTGGCGGTGTTGCCTACTTGCCGGACCGCACGATTTCGGGCTGCCGGGTAATAAGTGTCAATCGGCGCGGGAACGGACGAAACGGCGTCCATTGTGTGGCTCGCCTCGTAACCACGGACGGACCTGACCAGCGTTGGTGGGGACGCCGTGCGGTTTGCGGAACGTCGGTCACGGTCAGGTCGGTCACGACCTTCCGCGACCAGCTCACCAGACCGCTCACCGACGAGGACTGGTCCCAACAAGGCTTCTGCCGCGATCCGCGAAACCTGGCCCCGCGCGCCATGTCGTGCGGGGCGGGCGTGTGCGCATGAGACTTGGGACATGTCGGTCCCTCTGCGGCGCGCGGTGTCCACGCCCCTGCTGTTCACGTTCATCCTCGGCGACATCCTGGGAGCGGGCGTCTACGTCCTGATCGGAGAGGTCACCGGCGCGTCCGGTGGCGCCGTGTGGCTGCCGTTGCTGCTGGCACTCGGGTTGGCCGCGCTGACCGCCGGTTCCTACGCCGAGTTGGCGACCAAGTACCCGCGGGCCGGGGGAGCCTCGCACTACGCGAACCTGGCGTTCGGCCCGGCGGCGGCGTCGTTCACCGGGTTCTGCATGCTCGCCGCGGGGGTCGTGTCCGTCGCGGCGCTGGCTCGGGCGTTCGGCGGCGACTACCTGGCGGAGTTCGTCTCGCTGCCGGTCGCGCTGGTGGTCACGGTGTTCCTGGCGGGCTTGGCGATGCTCAACATCCACGGGATCAAGGAGTCGCTGCGGGCCAACGTCGTCGCGACCGTCATCGAGGTGGGCGGCCTGCTGCTCGTCGTCGGCCTCGGGGCGTGGATCATCGTGCGCGGCGACGGCGACACCGGTCGGCTCGCCGAGGTCGGTTCCCCCGGCGAGAACCCGTTCGGCGCCGTGCTGGCCGGGGCCGTGCTGGCCTACTACTCGTTCGTCGGTTTCGAGACCTCGGTCAACCTCGCCGAGGAGACCAAGGACCCCCGCCGCTCGTTCCCCCGGGCGCTCTTCGGCGCACTGGCCACCGCGGGCGCGGTCTACCTGCTCATCGGGCTCGTCACCAGTGCGTCGGTCCCCACCGAGCGGTTGGCCGAGTCCAGCGGCCCGCTGCTGGAGGTCGTGCGCGCCGCGGGCGGGGTGCCGACCTGGCTGTTCGGCCTGGTGGCGCTGATCGCGGTCGCCAACGGCGCCCTGCTCACCGGCATCATGTCCTCCCGACTCGCCTACGGCATGGCCCGGGACGGCCTGCTCCCGTCCGGCTTGACCCGCGTGCTGCCCAACCGCCGCACGCCGTGGGTCGCGGTCCTGGCCACCTCGGCGCTGTCCCTGCTGCTGGCCCTGACCGGACAGGTCGCTGCGCTGGCCGAGACCCTGGTGCTGCTGCTGGTCATCGTGTTCACGGTCGTCAACGTGGCCGTCCTCGTCCTGCGCCGGGACTCGGCGGACACCGACCACTTCCGCGTCCCCACGGCGTTCCCGTGGCTGGGAATCGGGTCATGCGCACTGCTGCTGACCCAGATCAGCGCGACCGTGTGGCTGCGCGGACTGATCCTCCTCGCCTTGGCGGTGCTGCTGGCCGTCGTCAACTACCGCCGCCAGAAGCGGGCAGGCTCCACCCACCCGGCAGCGCCTGCCGGCTGATCGGGTGGTGACAAGCAGCCACTGGATCAAACACCCGCAACGTTCGGCAGGCTTCGACACCGATTATGGGTCTGCTGTGGACAGGATTTCACTCGACCGATATGTACCTTACTCACAGTAATGGGTGGTGGACTGTGTCCCGACCCCACAGTGGTTGGTCGTGAAGGGCGCTGGGGGTTGCCATAGAGGTGAGGGTGGGCGTGCAATATGTCCGCAGGGCACATGCGGAGTCGGGAAGCTGCGGGTCCGCGCACATGAACGGCGCGGTGGGAGGTGCGTAATGTGAGCCGCCGCGACTCGGCTGGGCAGCGTGCCGGCTGGGTGCGGCTCGACGACGGCGTCGATGTGGGAGGAAGACCGTGACGGTGGGGATCGCTCCGTACCTGGAACTGCTGTTGGCGTCGGAGACCGGGGTTGGCGACTTCGATGAGCCACTGGTCCGGGCCCGTGTGGAGGGTGCGCCGCCGGAGCGGTTGGCGGAGTTGGAGCGGGAACGCGCGCTGGCTTTGCGGATTCGCGAGATCCTTATTGGACACCGCAGCCACCAAGCTGAGCTGCAGTTGCTGAACGACACCGCCAACGACCTGGCGGCGCTGCACGACCTGGACCCGATCCTGCAGGCCATCTCGGATCGGGCCCGCCGCCTGCTGGACTGCGACCTGGCCTACATCAGCCTGAGCGACCGGGACCGCGGTGACAGCTACATCAAGGCCGCGTCGGGGAACATCTCCGGGCTGCTGCGGGAGCTGCGGCTGCCCAGCGGCACGGGGGTCGGCGGCATGGTGGCCCGCACCCGCGCGCCCTACGGGGTGCTGTCCTACCACGAGGACAAGTCGATCATCCGCACCCCGGAGATCGACCGGACCGTGGCCGCGGAGAAGATGTGCTCGCTGCTGGGGGTGCCGGTCGTGCTCGGCAGGCACGTGATCGGCGTGCTCCTGGCCGCGCACCGCGAACAGCGCACGTTCAGCGGCCGGGACGTCAACGCCCTGTCGATGCTGGCCGCGCACGCGGCGGTGGCCATCGACAACAGCAGGCTGCTGGGTGAGGCGCGCGCGGCGGCCGACGACCTGCGCGTGGCCAACGCGACCATCCGCTCGCACGCCGACGACCTGGAACGCAGCGCGGCGGTGCACGAGCGCCTCACCCGCCTGATGCTGGACGGCAAGGGCGTCGAGGACGTGGTCGAGGCCGCCGCGCAGTCCATCGGCGGCGGCGGAGTGGCGCTGGTGAACCGGGACGGCGCCGCGGTGACGAGCGCGGGTGACCGCGCCGCCGTGGAGTCCTGTGACCTGGTCGCGGTCGCCCGTGCCGCGCGCGAGGCCGGGCACACGGTCGTGGGCGACACCACGTGCGCGGTGCCGATGATCACCGAATCGGACTACCTGGGCACCATGACCCTCACCGGCGCCACCGCGATCGGCGACATCGACCGGCGCACCCTGGAAGCGACGGCGCTGGTGGCCTCCCTGGTGCTGGTGACGCGGCAGCGCATGGCCGAGACCGAGGCCCAGGTGCGCGGCGAGCTGCTCGAGGACCTGCTCTCCCCGTCACCGCCCCGGGACGACCTGCTGCGCCACCGCGCCTCGCTGCTGGGCGTCGACCTCGATGCCCGGCACGTGGTCGTGGTGGCTCGGGCCGACAGCCGGGGACGCGACCACCACCACGCCGCCGCGGCGGCGATGGCCCGCCGTTGCGGCGGCCTGGCGAGCTGCCGCAAGGACGAGGTCGTGCTCTTGCTGCCGGGCACCGATGCCGGGCAGCAGGCGCGGGCGGTGGTCCGCGACCTGTCCACCGCGGCACGGCCGATGACCGCGGGGGCGGCGTCGGCGGAGGGCTTCGATAGCGTCGCCGAGGCGTACCGGGAGGCGGCTGACTGCGCGCGGGCCATGGTCGCGCTGGGCCGCGCGGGCGACGGCGCCGACGCCGCCGAGCTGGGCGCGGTGGGCGTGCTGTTCGGCAGCAGGCGCGACCTCGGCTCGTTCGTCGACGCCGTGCTCGGCTGCCTGCTCGACTACGACCGGGAGCGCGGCTCGGACCTGGTGCGCACGCTCGGCGCCTTCTGCGCGACCGGCCAGAGCGTCTCCAGCACCGCGCAGAAACTGCACCTGCACGCCAACACCGTCGCCCAGCGGCTGGCCCGGATCGGGCACCTGATGGGCGAGGCGTGGCGCGAGCCCGACCGGCTGCTGGAGGTCCAGATCGCGTTGCGGCTGCTGCGGATCAGCAGGCCGGAGCTGCTGCGGTGAGCGCGAACGGCGTGCGCCCCCACCGCCGAAACGCGGGAGCGCACGCCGTGTCGACACATCTGGCGGGCAGGCACGCCTACCTGGTGCAGACGTAGCTGCGCGCGGAGTCGGGATCGCCCGCTCCGGTGTGGCGCGGCCACGTCGGGTACTGGCACAGCGGTCGGGTGCGCCCGGCCGCGGCGGGGTTCTTGTCGGTCACGACCTGCCGGGCGGGCGGCCGGTGGAGCTCCACCCAGTCCTCCAGCGCGGTCAGCGAGTCCCAGCCCGCGGCGAAGGCCGCGTCGACGTTGGCGTGGTTGGCGCCGGGCACCAGGTAGAGCCGGGCGAACCGTTGTGTCGCACCCCTGCCCACGGTCTTCTCGACCCGCTGGAAGTAGTCCACGGTGGACCGGTGGCTGACCAGTTCGTCGGCGGTGCCGTGCACCAGCAGCAGCTTGCCGCCACCGTGGGCGAACCGCCGCAGATCGGGGTCGTTGACGTCCTGCAGCCGCGACAGCTCGCTGATACGCCGCTGCCACGCGCCGGGACGCAGCGGGTCGAGTGACAGCGAGTCGTGACCCGGGTCGCGGGTGACGAAGTGCTTCACCCACTGATCCCAGAACTGCACGCCGTACCCGGCGGACTTGGGCATCGGGTTGGCGGGGGCGTGGGTACCCATGCCCAGCAGCGGTGTCGTCATGTCCGCGCCGGACAGGAACGGCAATCCCGGGTACCCGCGTTCGCCGCTGCCCAGCGGGTAGCTCCACCGCACGGGCCCCGACAACGCCCGCACCGCCCGGATCTGCGCGTCGGACAGGCACGAGTCGCCCAGGTCCGCGCCGTCCGCGCAGCGCAGCGACCGCGGGTCGAACCGGCAGCCCGCCTCGTCGGAGACCACCCCGTCGCGGACACCGTCGCGACCGTCGCACGCCTCGACCACCGCGCGGTACAACAGGGCCTGCTTGGCAGGGCCCGGGAACGCCCCCGGCCGGGAGAGCACCTGCGCCTGGTAACCGAAGAACAGGTCCAAGCTCGCCGCGTTCCACGCCGGGTACGCCGAGATCACCCCGTCGAAATCGGTGGGCCACCGCTGCGCGGCCGCCAACGCCTCCCGACCGCCGCTGGAGCCGCCCGCGAAGTAGCTGTGCGCCGGACGGGTCCCGTACCGCTCGCCCACCAGGAACAGCGCGGCGTCACGGGTCTTCTTCACCGCGTCCCCGGCGAAGTTGCGCAGCGCTTCGTCGTTGACGGCGAACGACCCGTCCAGCGACCGGGCGGGGGTGAAGCCCGGCGCGGCCTGGTGCCCGGAGTCACTGGCGAACGTCGCGTACCCGCGGCCCAGCGGGGTGGGCTGGTCGGCGGGCCCGAACGGCACGGTGCCCGCGATGTCGGGGATGGTGCCGTCGTACCCCCCGCCGCCGAACATCACCACCTTGTGGTTCCAGCGGGTGGGCAGGGCGACCTGGAACTCGATGTCGGGAGCGGCCGGGTCGACCGGGTGGACGACGGCGTCGACCCGGCAGTGCGCGCCCACGGCCGCGGGACCCCGGCCCGAGGCGGCGACCACCCGGACGCCGGTGACCTCGCCGCCGGTGGTGGGCAGGCCGATGGCCCGGGCGGGGACGACGACCCCGTCGAGGTGCCCACATCCCGCTGTCGCCGATTGCGCCTGCGCGGGCGGGATGAGCGAGGAGCCGCACACCAGCGCCGCGACCGGGACTGCGACCCAGTGCCTTCTCACGTTGCCTCCCTGGCCTCGTTGCGGGGACCACAGGCCAGGTATGGCCGGTGACCGTTCACGTGCGCGGACACATGCCTGCGCGGGCCTTGCCATGCCGGGCGCACACGACACGGCCGCGACGGCGCGGCGGTGTGTTCACGCAGCCAGTCGTCGAAGGCGTTGTCGAGCGCGGGCAGCTCGCGCAGCTCGCCGAGGTGGAGACCACGGGACATGTTCGCCCAGACCACGCCGAAATCGCCGGGGGCGACCGGTTCGGGTCGGTGTCCCAGGCGGCGCGCCGCGTAGTCGGTGGCGATCCGGTGTTCCCGTCCCCACGAGAAGCTCTCGTCCGTCACTGTCGGTCCTTTCCGGTGTCGTGTGCCGCGGTCAAGTCAGGCGCGCGTGTCGGGGGCTCGGGTCGGGCTCATCGGGCGGACACCTCGGCGAGATCGCGGTGCCGGGTCTCGGCGGCGGCGAGCACGCCCGCCGTGGAGATGACAGCGGCGACGATGACGTAGAGGGTGATCGGTGTGGCACTGCCGTAGTGGGACAGCAGGGCGGTGGCGACCAGCGGCGCCAGGGAGCCCGCGATGATCGAGCTGACCTGGTACCCGATGGACGTGCCGGAGTAGCGGACCGCGGTGTCGAACTGCTCGGCGAAGAAGGCGGCCTGGGGCCCGTACATCGCCGCGTGCACGAGCAGCCCGCCGACCACGGCGAGGGTGAGCAGCCACCCGTCCCGGGTGTCCAGCAGCGGGAAGAACACCGTCGCCCACACGCCCATGCCGATGGTTCCCGCCAGGTAGACCGGGCGGCGCCCGACGCGGTCGGACAACGCGCCGAAAGCGGGAATCGCGATCAGGTGGACGACGTTGGCCAGGAGCAGCGCGTTGAGCGCCACCGACTTGTCCAGCCTGAGGTGGGTGGTGACGTAGGTGAGGACGAACGCGGTGATGATGTAGTAGGAGATGTTCTCCACCATCCGCGCCGAGATGCACACGGCGATCTGCTTGGGGTGGCGGCGAAGTGCCTCCAGCGCGGGCATCCGCCGGTCCTCGCCCCCGGCCGCCTCGGCCTTGGCGCGGGCCTCGGTGAACACCGGGGCGTCCTCGATGGACGAGCGGATCCAGTAGCCCAGCCCGATCAGCACGGCCGACAGCAGGAACGGCACGCGCCAGCCCCAGGCCAGGAAGGTCTCGTCGTCCATGGTCGCGGCCAGCAGCGCGAGCACCGCGGTGGCCAGCAGGTTGCCGATCGGGACACCGGCCTGGGGCCAGCTCGCCCAGAAGCCGCGCCGCCGCGGCGATCCGTGCTCGCTGACCAGCAGCACGGCGCCGCTCCACTCGCCGCCGATGGCGAAGCCCTGCACCAGCCGCAGCACGGTCAGCAGCACCGCGGCCCACACGCCGATGTCGGCGTAGGTGGGCAGCAGACCGATCGCGGCGGTGGCCACGCCCATCATCACCAGGCTGACCATGAGCAGCTTCTTGCGGCCGAGGCGGTCGCCGAAGTGCCCGAACACCAAGCCGCCCAAGGGGCGGGCGACGAACCCGAGCGCGTAGGTGAGGAAGGCGAGCATGGTGCCCACCAGCGGGTCGCTCTGCGGGAAGAACAGCTTGTTGAACACCAGGGCGGCGGCCGAGCCGTAGAGGAAGAAGTCGTACCACTCCACGGCGGTGCCGACCAGGCTCGCGGCCACCACCCGGCCCATCCGGGTCGGCGGCGCGGCGGCTGTGCTCATCAGGGACTCCTTCGTCGTACCCGCGGGCGGGCTGATCGGCGCCGGTGTTCGGAGATGGTGGAGTCGTGGTCTCCATGACCGGCAGCGCACGGCCGCAAACGCTAAGCCGGGCGTCATCGCCGACCAATGTGGCCGGGCACGCAAAACACGCACCGCCTATGTGTGCGGCCACATTGTCGGCCGACGGGTGTTCGCCCAGCGTTGACCTCGATGACACAACTGGAGATCCAGCCCGCGTCGCGCCCGCGCGCGCCTGCGGCTCCCACACCGGTTGACCTTCGAGCGAAGGAGATCCATGGCGCTATTCGGCATAGTCGGTGCGGGGCTCATGGGGCACGGGATCGCCGTCGCACTGGCACAGGGCGGCCACCACGCCCGGCTCTACGACCCGGACCCCGCGACGCTGGAGGACCTGCGCGACCGCGTCGACAAGGCGCTGGAGCTGAGTGGGACACCCGAGTCGGCGAGGACGGCCGTGGCGGACCTCGTCAACGCCGCCCCCGACCTCGACGCGGTCCTGCACCAGGCCGACGTCGTCGTGGAGGCGGTGCCGGAGCGGATGGCCGTCAAGCACGAGGTGATGGCGTCCGTGGAAGCGGCCGTCCCCGCGCGCACCCCGATCTGGTCGAACACCTCGGTGCTCTCGATCACCGGGATCGGCGCGGGCATGCGGCACCCCGAGCGCCTCGTGGGCGTCCACTGGTGGAACCCGGCCCACCTCATCCCCCTGGTCGAGATCGCCCCCGGCGCCGCCACCGACCCGCGACTGGTCCAGGGCGCCGAGGAACTGATCACCGCGCTGGGCAAGACGGCGGTCCGCCTGCACCGCGACGTCCCCGGCTTCATCGGCAACCGGCTGCAGTTCGCCCTGGTGCGCGAAGCCCTCCACCTGCTCGACGAGGGTGTCTGCGACGCCGAGACGATCGACATGGTGGTACGCATGAGTTTCGGCCTGCGCCTCGCGGCCGTCGGCCCGATGGAGAACGCCGACTACATCGGACTCGACCTGACCCGCTCCATCCTGGCCAGCCTGGCGCCGCACCTGTCCACGGCCACCGAATCGTTCCCCGTGCTGGACAGGCTCCTCGCCGACGGGCACCGCGGGCGGGCCACCCGCCAGGGCATGTTGACCTGGACCGGGCACCGCGCCGCCGAGGTGGCCGGTCGCCTGGTCTCCGGCATCCGCCGCAACCTCGCCGCCACCCGCTCCGCAGCGCGCTGAGCCACGGGCGTACGAGCCTGCCAAGGGGGCGGCTCGTACGCCCGTTCCCACGGGTGTGTGGTCCGCGACATGCGCGGGCGTCCCAAGAGTGTGTGCGAGTCCATGGTGGTGTCGTTTTCGCGTTCGTAACATCGGTGAAACAGCGTGACCCGGATCACCTGTGAATTCCCTGCACCACTCCCTTTCTGGAGGCTCCCAATGTCCACAAGTCACACACGTGCCGTTGACCGCGGCCGCGGGGCGGCGCTGCTCGCGGTGCTGGCCGCGGTGGCGGCCACGCTGTCACTGGTCGGGATCTCGTCGCAGGCCCGCGCCGACCTCGCCGCGGGCACGGCCTCGGCGGCCGTCGAGCACGACCCGGTGGTCATCATTCCGGGCATGACCGGCACGACGCAGTACATGGAGCCGATGAGGACCAAGTTCGTCAACGCGGGGTGGCGCGCGGACCGGGTCGACACCTGGACCGACAGCACGAGCATGACCGGTGACCTCACCCGGGCCGGGCAGGAGATCGGCCAGAAGGTCGACAGCGTGCTGTCCCGGACCGGCGCCCGCAAGGTCGTGCTGGTGACTTGGTCGGCCTCCACCCTGGCGGCCCGCTCCTACCTCAAGAACACCCCCGGCGCCCAGGACAAGGTCTCGCTGTACTTCTCGATGGCGGGCCCCCACCACGGCACCACCACCGCGTCCATGTGCCAGAACACCTACGTCTCGTGCAGGCAGTTCGCCATCGGCTCGCCCTGGCTGGCCGCGCTCAACGCGGGCACCGAGGTCCCCGGCTCTCCCACCGTCCGGTACACGACTCAGCGCTCCACCTGCGACTGGAACGTCAATCCCAGCACCTCGGCGGAGCTGTCCGGGGCGGCCAACCTGCAGACGCCGACGTGCATCGGCCATGCCGGCTTCCCCAGCGACACCGGCGTGTTCAACCAGATCAGGAACGTCATCGTCGACCACGAGAACCAGACGCCCACCACGACCACCACGCCGACCGCCACCAGCACCACGCCGACCACGACGCAGCCCACCACCACCCCGCCCACCTCGCCGTGCTCGTCGGTCAACGGCCAGTGGGCCGCCGCGGGCCCGTTCGCGGTGACCTCCGCGTCCAACGGGCGCGGCACCACCGTCTTCCGACCGGTGGCCCTGGGCACCCTGGGCTGCGCCACCCACCCGGTCGTGCTGTGGAACAACGGCGCCCGCTCCGGGCTCGACCGCTACGTCCCGCTGCTCAACCACCTCGCCTCGCACGGCTTCGTCGTCGCCGCGGCGGAAGGCAACGCGGGCACCGGCGGCCCCATGCTGCAGGGCCTGGACTACCTGACGACCGAGAACAGCCGCGCGGGCAGCGTCTTCCAGGGCAAGGTCAACCTGTCCACCGTGGGCGCCACCGGCCACTCCTTCGGCGGCGGCGCCGCGGTCGACGCCGGGGCCGACCCGCGAGTCGACACCATCGCCCCGATCTACCCCCTCGCGTTCAGCAGCGCAAGCAGGCTGCGCGGCCCCGCGTTGTTCATCGCGGGCCAGAACGACACCGTCGTCACGCCCACCACCGTCCGCAACACCTACCGCCAGGCCACCCAGGTCCCCGCCATCTACGCCGAGCAGCGCGGCGCCGACCACTACGGCATCCCCGCCCTGCACGGCACCGTCACCGCGTGGTTCCGCCTCCACCTCATGGGCGACGAACAGGCCCGCGGCCTGTACTTCGGCCCCGGCTGCGCCTACTGCTCGTCCTCGTTCTGGTCCATCTTCGAACGCAACCCCAAGGCCCAGGCCGTCGCGGGGCCCTGACACCCGCCGACGACAGCGGGGAGCCCGACACCGGTCGGGCTCCCCGCTCGTTCCCCAGGGGGGAACACATCGGCGTCGACACCCACGGCCCTCGCTCCACGCCGCGCCTGTCCCGATGCCCGGAGTGCGCGTGGGGCGTGGTCACCTCCGGCCGGTCACGCCCAACTGGTGGGCGATGGCGTGCGCGGCGGTCTTCGCGGTCGGGCCGACGCCGATGAGGGTGGCCGAGGCGGGGCCGGTCCAGTCGCCGTAGCCGAGCAGGCGCAGGCGCGCTTCGCCGTGCGCGTGCCCGTCGCGGTCACGCAGGCCCAGCGGTGCGAGGTGGGCCAGCGCGGGCCGGAAGCCGGTGCACCAGATGACCGCGTCGGCGGCGGCCAGGACGTCGCGGTCGAGGGGGTGGGCGGTGAGCAGGGCGCGGTCGCGGGCCTCGCGCACGGGTGGGACGGCGACGATGTCGCCCAGGGCGCCCACGCCGCCGGGGGTGTGGGTGGCGATGTCGAACAGGGCCTTGCCGTCGATCTCGTCGGGCAGGTAGCGGGGTGGGCGCTGGGTGAGCCAGGTCAGCTCGACGTGGCCCGCGAGGTCGGCGGCGATCTGGGCGCCGGAGTTGCCGCCACCGACCACAACGACGCGCTGCCCGTCGAACTGCCGCGGGTTGCGGTAGTCCACGGTGTGCAGCTGTCGCCCGGGAAGGCCGCGGGCGGCGGCGGGGATGAAGGGCCGCGACCAGGTGCCGGTGGTGCTGATGACCGCCTCGGCGAAGCGGCCGTCGACGTCGTGGCCGCCGTCGACCCGGACAACCGACCGCACGCGGACCGGGCGCTCAACGGCCAGGTCGTAGCGTTTCTCGTAGGCGGTCAGGTAGTCCACGACGTGACCGGCGGTCGGGTAGCCCTCGTGTGGGAAGCGCGGCATCGGCCAGCCCGGCAGCGAGCTGTGCCGGGCCGGGGAGAACAGGCGCAGGGAGTCCCAGCCGTGCCGCCACGCCCCGCCGGGCTCGGGCTGGGCGTCGAGGATGGTGAAGTCCACCCCGGTCCGGCGGAGGTGGTAGCCGGCGGCCAGCCCTGCCTGGCCGCCGCCGATGACGATGACGGTCACTGCTGTCCCAAGGTCAGGAGTGCGCCCCGACCGGTTCCCCCGCGGCGGTGTCCGCCGCGGTGTCGGCGAGGGCGGCCAGGTAGCGCTCGGCGTCCAGCGCGGCCGCGCACCCGCTGCCCGCGGCGGTGATGGCCTGTCGGTAGGTGTGGTCGACGACGTCTCCCGCGCCGAACACGCCGGGGATGTCGGTGTGCGTCGACGGGGAGTCGACCTTGAGGTAGCCGGCCTTATCGAGGTCGAGTTGGCCGGTGAACAACTCGGTGCGCGGGTCGTGGCCGATGGCGATGAACAACCCGGTCACGTCCAGGTCGCGGGTGGCGCCGGTGATCACGTCGCGCAGCACGACCCCGGCCAGCACCCCGCCCGCCTCCTTCAGTTCGGCGACCTCGCTGTCGAAGGCGAAGGTGATTTTCGGGTCGGCGGCGGCCCGGTCCTGCATCACCTTGGAGGCGCGCAGCGCGCCGCGGCGGTGCACGACGGTGACCGAGCGGGCGAAGCGGGTGAGGAAGGTGGCCTCCTCCATCGCGGTGTCCCCGCCGCCGACCACGGCGATGTCGCGGTCGCGGAAGAAGAACCCGTCGCAGGTCGCGCACCAGGAGACCCCGCGGCCGGACAGCTCGGTCTCGTGGGGCAGGCCGAGCTTGCGGTACCCGGAGCCGGTGGCCACGATCACCGCCTTGGCGCGGTGGACGGCGCCGGTGGTGTCGGTGAGCAGTTTGACCTGGCCGGTGAGGTCGACGGCGACGATGTCGTCGTCGACGATGTCCGCGCCGAACCGCTCGGCCTGGGTGCGCATCCCGGCCATCAGGTCCGGGCCGTCGATGCCGGTCGGGAAGCCGGGGAAGTTCTCCACCTCGGTGGTGGTCATCAGCGCCCCACCCGCGGAGACGGACCCGGCGAACACCAGCGGCGCGAGCTGGGCGCGGGCGGTGTAGAGGGCGGCGGTGTACCCGGCGGGGCCGGAGCCGACGACCACGACCTCACGGACCGATGCGCTCACGGCGCTCACGCTGTGGTTCCCTCGGCGGCGGCAGGCGCGGGGGCGATCTCGGCGATCAGGCCCTCGATCAGGGCCTTGATCTCGTCACGGATGGGGCGGACCGACGCCACGCCCTGGCCCGCCGGGTCGGTGAGTTTCCAGTCCAGGTAGCGCTTGCCGGGGAAGACCGGGCAGGCGTCGCCGCAGCCCATCGTGACGCACACGTCCGACTCGCGGACCGCGTCGTAGGTGAGGATCTTCGGGGTCTGGGCGGAGATGTCGATGCCCACCTCGCGCATGGCCTCGACCACGGCGGGGTTGACCCGATCGGCCGGGGCGGACCCGGCGGAGCGGACCTCCACCCGGTCCCCGGCCAGGTGCGACAGCCACGCGGCGGCCATCTGCGAGCGGCCCGCGTTGTGGACGCACACGAACAGCACCGACGGCTTGCCCGAGGGGGACACACCGGCCTCGGCAGTGCTGGTCTCGGCAGTGCCGGTCTCGGGGATCTCGGTCTGGGACATGTCGATCACACCGTTCCTTCGCTGTCAGTCGCCGCGGGGGCGCCGGTGGTGAGGTGGCAAGTCGTCGGTGCGGGCGGGACCTGTGACGGTGCGGTCATAGCCGTCCCTTGACGGTGGGCTCGCTCAGGTGGGGCAGGACAACGTCCTCGGCGCGCGCCGAGGCATCCGGGTACAGGCCGCGCAGCAGCGGCAGCGCGATCACGGCCGCGACGATCTGCGCGAGGACGAACGGAAGCACCGAGGCGGGGGCGATCCCGGCGAAGCTGTCGCTGAACACACGCCCGACCGTGATGGCGGGGTTGGCGAAGCTGGTGGAACTGGTGAAGAAGTACGCCGCGCCGATGTAGGCGCCGACCGCGGCGGGTGCGCGTTCCGCCCGGCCGGAGCGGGTCAGGGAGAAGATCACCAGCAGCAGCCCGAGGGTGGCCACGACCTCGGAGATGCCGTGCGGCCAGCTCGCGCGCGCGGTGGTGGAGATGCTGACCGGCGCGGCGTCGAACAGCACGTTCGCCACGACCGCCCCGGATACGCACCCGAGCACCTGAGTGGGGACATAGGCCAGGAAGCGGCGCCAGGACAGGCCACCGAACGCGGCGTCCACGAAGGACACCACCGGGTTGAAGTGCCCGCCGCTGACCGGCCCGAAGATCAGGATGATCGCGTAGAGCCCGACGGCGGTCGCGGCGGCGTTCTCCAGCAGTTGCAGGCCCACGTCGTTGGGGGACAGGCGTTGGGCGGCGATACCGGAGCCGATCACCAGCGCGGCGAGCAGCAGGCTGCCGAGGAACTCGGCCAGCAGCGTGCGGAACAACGGCCGCGTCATCGCGACTCCTTCTCGGGCTGTGCTGTGGGGTGCGGGGAGGTCAGGGAGTGTGGACGGCAGGGGCCAGGCGCTCGACCCGGTCGGCCAGGTCCCGGAAAGCGGAGTCGAAGGCTTCCTCGGTGCCCACCGCGGCCGGGTCGGGCACCGACCAGTGCAGCCGGTCCGCTGGGTCGAGTTCCTCGTGGGCGTTGTCGCACACGGCCACCACCAGGTCGTCCGGGCGCACGACCTGCTCGACGTGATGAGGACGGGCACGGGCCAGTGACAGGCCGTGGGCCTGGGCGGTGGCCACCGCCAGCGGGTGCACCGCCTCGGCGGGAGCGGTGCCTGCCGAGGCGGTGGGCACCGCGCTGCGCTTGGCCCACAACGCCGCCGCCAGCTGCGAGCGGGCAGAGTTGCGGCTGCACACGAACACCACCCGCCGCGCCTGCCGCACCCCGGCGGGCACCAGCCCGGCCAGCGCCGCCGTACGCAGCCGCAGGTAGGTGCGGCGGCCATCGCCCTCTGACCGCGACCGCTCCACCAGTCCAGCCTGCCCCAACAACTTGACGTGGTGCGCCAGCAGGTTGCTGGGCAACCCCAACTCCGCGCCCACTTCACTCGGCGAGGCGTCCCCCAGCAGCAGCCGGTCCACGATCGCCAACCGCGCGGGCTCGCCCAGCGCGGCGTGGACGCGCGCCCGCGCCACCAGCTCGGAGGACCAGTCAGTATTCATTGACTCAATATTGATTGAGTCTTTGCCTTCGGTCAAGTGCGGAAGGCGCGAGCGCGAGTCAGATCACACACCGCGGGCACGCCGGGTCCGTCCAGCGAGGTCAGGACCCGGCACTCACGGTCACCACGGTGCTGTTCTTGTGCACGCACAAGAACAGCACCGTGGGCTTGATCGTGGTCGGGTCCGGCGTCAGGCGGGGCCGAACAGCCAGTTGCCCGCCGCGTCGGGGTCGGTTCCGGTGTGGAAGTCGCGGGCCGCCTGGACGAGTTCGTCCCGGCTGAGCGTTCCGCTGCCGTCGCGGTCGAGCTTGGTGAACGCCTCGGCGGCGTGGGCCTGCGGGTTGCCGATGGCCTGCTGGAGGCGTTGGAACTCCGCGCGTTCGAGGACGCCGCTGTCATCGGTGTCCGCCACGTCGATGATCGCGACGACCACAGGGCGCAGGCCGCGTTCGAAGTCGCCCTCGGCCGCGCCGAACGCGCTCATCATGCCCGCGCGGTACTCGTCGGGGCTGATGCGGCGGTCGCCGTCGAGGTCGAGCCCGGTCAGCAGGGAGTGCCAGAACACCTCGAAACCGCTGGCCAGGGCCCTGCCCTTGGCCGAGTCCGGCGCCACGTCGAACGCGCTGGTGACCCGGGCGGCCATGGCGACGGTGTCGTCGTAGTCGACGTACCCGCTGCCGTCGGCGTCGAAGAACCCGAATGACTTGTGCAGCCGATCGTCGAGGCTGGGGGAGGCGATCATGTCGGTCATGGGGATGGGACCCTCTCGTGGGGCGGCGACGGCACGAGGCCGTCGGCGGCGATCCTGCGGATGATCGTGCCGAACAACCGCTCGCCCAGCTCCGGTGGCGTCACCGAGCACCGGGCCAGCAGGTCGTTGGTGGCCGTGCAGTCCACGGCCGGTGGGCGGTACTGCTCGGTCGGCACGAGCAGGTACCGCATGAGTTCCCACACCGCGAGCACCAGGTAGGCCGAGAGCTGGTCGGCCCTCCCCAGCAGCGCTTGCCGCCACTGCTCGACGGTGCACGCGGGCAGCGGGTAGCCGAGCGACCCGGCGTGGGCGAAGACGCTCGCGATCGGCAGCGGGACATTGGGGTGCCAGGCGTGGCCGATGGCCTCCGGCCGCCGCGACAGCGCGATTACGGCTCGGGCGATGTGGTCCACCGGAGCGGCGGGGACCTCGCAGTCCGTCGTGGGGGCGCGACCGACGGCGATGGCGCCGCGGATGAGCCGCACGGACAGCTCGGTGTCGGAGAACGCGCCGGTGGTGCTGTGCCCGAGCACCAGGCCGGGGCGGTAGATCGCGACGGGGAGCCCGTCGAGGCCCGCGCGCCGCACCTCGGCCTCGGCCACCCACTTGGTCCGGGTGTAGCCGACGACGTCGCTGCTCTGCCGGGTGGGGAGGGTGTCCTCGCGGACGACCCGGCGTCGCTGTCGCGCGGCGCGCAGGAACACCGCGGCGGACGAGACGTGGTGCACGGCCTTGTCCCCGCGGTGCCGCGCGAACGCCAGGACGTTCCGCGTGCCGCCGACGTTCGTGGGGGCGAGGGAGTCGTACTCCGCGGCCAGGTTGACCGAGCCCGCGCAGTGGTAGACCGCGCCCACGGTGGTCGCGAGCTCCTGGTAGACGGGTGCGGGCAGTCCCAGCCGGGCCGCGGTGACGTCCCCCCGGACCACGACCAGCCGCCGCTCGTCCACCGGCTCGCCGAGCAGGTAGGCCGAGACGTGTCGGCGCAGCCGGGCCAGCGCCCCCGTATCGCTGGCGCCCCTGACCAGGCAGTGGACCGTGGTGTCGCCGTCGCGCAACAGCTCCGCGCAGATCGCGCCCCCGAGGAAGCCCGTCGCGCCGGTGAGCAGGACCGCGGGCGGGCTCACCCGGCGCTCCCCGCGGACTCGGCGGCCAGCTGCGGGTAGATGGCCGCGGCCAGCTCGTCGATCCCGTTGCTGGGCATGATCCGGACGCTGGTCAGCTCGCACCGCAGGACGCGCCACAGCTCCGCCTGGACGTGCACCGCCAGCAGCGAGTCCAGGCCGAGCTGGTGCACGGGCCGTTTGCGGTCGAGCCGTTCCGGCGCGATCTGCATGACGTGGGCGACGACCCTGGCGACGGCGTCGGAGGTCAGTGCCACGGCGTGCTCGGCGCCGGCCCGGCGGATGGCGTCCCTGGCGGCCCGCCCGGCGGATTCGGCGTCCGTGCCCGCCCCGGTCACGACCAGGCCGAACCGCGCCGCGGCGACCCCCGGCAGCAGCCCCGCGGCGGCCGACCAGTCCGGCCTGCCGAGCCCGATCGCGGCGTGCGCGGTGTCCCGGGCCTTGTCCAGGGCCTGCAGCGACGACCGGGCGGTGACCGGCCGCAGCAGCCCGGTGGTGTACTCCGCAGGGCTGCGGGCGAGGTAGCCGGTGTCCCCGATGCTGCCCCAGGCCACCGCCAGCGCGGGCAGGCCCGCTGCTCTGCGGGCCCGCGCGAGGGCTTCCAGGTGCAGGTTCGCCGCCGCGTAGCCGGCCTGGTTGATCGTGCCGACGACGCCGCTCAGCGAGGAGTAGAGCCAGAAGAAGTCCAGCTGCCGGTCGCGGGTGAGCCGGTCGAGCACCTCGGCGCCGGTCACCTTCGGCTCGACCACCTCGGCCAGCGCCCTCGCGTCCTGGTCGAGCAGCGGCGCGTCGCGCAGCACCATCGCGGCGTGCACGACCCCGCGCAGGGGGCGGCCGGTGGCGTCGATGTCCCGGATCAGGTCCGCCACGGCGGCCTGGTCGGTGACGTCCACGGCCTCCACGCGCAGGTCGGCGCCGTGGGCGTGCACGGCCGCGGTGGTGGCCGCGGCTTCGGGGGCGGTGTCGCCGCTCCTGCTGATGGCCACGAGGTGCCGCGCGCCGCGTTCGGCGAGCCACTGGACGGTGGCGGCGCCGAAACCGCTCGTGCCGCCGGTGACGAGGTAGGTGGCGGCGGGGTCGAGCCGCATCGGCGCCACCGGCTCGGTGAGCGGCACCCGGGCCTCGTCGTCGAGGCTGATCACCACCTTGCCGACGTGGCGGGAGTGCGCCATGAGTTCGTAGGACTCGCCGACGCGGTCGGGGGGGTGGCCCCGGTAGGGCAGTGGCCGGTAGACGCCGCTGTGCACCGCCGCGACCACGTCGGCGAACTCCGAGTACGCGCGCTCGGGTGTCCGCTGGGTGAGCGTGTCCAGGTCGACCAGGTGGAAGCTCACGTGGTGGGCGAAGGACCCCATCGGCAGGTGCCGGTCGGTCTGCAGGTCCTGCTTGCCCAGCTCGACGAAGTGCCCGCCGGGCCGCACGAGCCGCAGGCCGCGGTCCATGCCCTCGGCGGCCAGGGAGTTGAGCACGACGTCGACGCCGCGGTGACCGGTGCGGGGCGAGGACTTCGTCCGCGAACGACATGCTCCGCGAGTCGAGCACGTGCCGCACGCCCAGCAGCCGCAGCAGCTCGCGCTTCTCCTCGGTGCCCGCCGTCGCGATGACCTTGGCCCCGACGTGCTGGGCGTAGCGGATCGCGGCCAGCCCCACCCCGCCCGCGCCGCCGTGCACCAGCAGGGTCTGGCCCGCGCCGAGGTCGGCCCGCCGCGCCAGGGCGTGGTGCACGGTGCGCCAGACCGTGGGGAGGGTCGCGGCCTCGGCGAAGCCCATCCCGTCGGGGACGCGGCCGAGGAACTCCTGGCGGGCCAGCGCGTGGGAGGCGAACGCCGACAGCGCGAAGGCGAAGACGCGCTCACCCGGGCTCCACCGCGTCACACCCTCGCCCACCGCCGCCACGACACCGGCGCAGTCCGAGCCGACCATGCCACCCGTGGCCGGGTCGGCGGGCGCGTCCACCCGCAGGCCGCCCCGGACGTGTAGCACGTCGCGGTAGTTCCAGGCCGCCGCGCGCACCCGCACCACCACCTCGCCGGGGCCCGGCACGAGTGGTGCCGCAGGCCGCCAGCCCAAGCGCGGCGCACCCGCACGCGTGGTGACGTGCAGGCGCACGGGGACCTCCGCCGAGGCGGTCGACCGCGGGGCCTCGTCCACCGTGGCCACCCTCGGCACGAAACGGCCGTCGCGGGTCAGCACCACCTCGTCCTCGTCGTGCGACGAGAGAAGTTCGGCAACCACCTGGCGCGCTTGCGCGCGGTCGACGGCGAGTCGGCGGACGTTCACCGTGGGGTGCTCGTTGGACAGGCACCGGGCGGCGCCCCACAGGCCCGCGGCCACGGGCCCCTCCGCACCGCCGACCCGGTCGAACAGCCCGGTCGACGGGCAGAGCACGACCACCTCGCAACCCGGCAGCCGCCCGGCGGCACTTACCACGGTCCGCAACGCGGTCAGGTCGGCGACGACCTGGTCGGCGGCGGTGCCGGTGCTGGTGGACCACGCCTGGGGCAGCAGCACCAGCGTGACCGCCGAGGCTCCCGCCCGTGCCGCTCGGGTGATCTTGTCGGCTGACGCCCCCGCGGGCACGAGCCGCGCGTCGGTGCCGGTGTCGGTCAACGCGGAAACGATCTCGGCCGCCCGCGGCGCGTCCGACGGCGCGACGACGACCCAGCACCGGTCGGACGCCGCGGGCAGGTGCTCGGCGCGCGGTTCCGGGCGAGGGGATCGGCAGGCCACGAACACGGAGTGAACCGAGGCGCTGTCGGAACCGACCTGGTGGGTGTCGGTGAAGCCGTTGTGCCGCAACAGCTCCAGCCATTTCTCCGGCGGCAGGTAAGGCGACTCGGGTCGCAGGTCGGCGTCGGTGAAACCCCACCACCCCTCGCGTAAACCGAACAGCGGGGCGAACAGCGCGGCGTCGTGGGGCTCGACCATGATCAGCCGCCCGCGGTCGTCCAGCAACCAGGCCACGTGCCGCAGGGCCCGCCGCAGGTCGGTGGCCGAGTGCAGCGTGTTGCTCGCGATCACCACGTCGAAACCGCCCGCGGTGAAGCCCTGCTCGGCCGGGTCGCCGTCGAGGTCCAGCAGTCGGCAGTCGACCCGGTCGTCGGCGCCGAAGCGGGCCTGGAAGCGGCGCAGCGCCGTGTCCGAGGCGGTCGTGAACGTGTAGCGGGTGCGTTCGCGCTCCAGCACCGGCAGCAGGCGGCCTGCGACGGCGCCGCTCGCGCCGATCTCCAGGACGCGCAGCGGCCGGTCGGCGGGGACGGCGTCGACGACGTCGGTCAACGCCTGGCGCATCCACCGGTAGTGCTGGCCCAGCAGCAGCTCGCTGTCGTGCATGGCTTCGGCGCCTGTGGCCGGTTGGCCTCCGTCGAGCAACTCGGTGGGGTCGCGGTCGCCGCGCAGGACGTCGGCCAGCCGCTGTCCGCAGCGGCCCGCGAGCACCCAGTACTCGGCCCACCCGCCGAACTCGTCGAGTGCCCGGGAGAACTCCTGTCGCGGGGCGGGGGAGACCGCCCGCCGCCACGCGTCGGTCGCGCCCGGCACGGGGGTGAGCGCTCCAGCCGCCACCGCGTTGGCGGTCAGCACGCGCACCAGCGGCAGGTACTTCTCCAGCAGTCCCGCGTCGAGCAGGCGCGGCACGGTCCACGTGTCGGTGTCGGGCACGAGCAGGGTCAGCGCCTGGAGGGTGAAGTGCGCGTGCACCGCGGTCGCGGCCTCGACGAACTCCCGGTGGACCGACTCGCCGTGCTCGACCGGCGGGGAGGCGGTGGGCGGAGGCAGCGCCGCGATGCCACGCGGCTGGTGGGCGGTCGGCCGCAGGGTGGTGATGATGACGTCCGGTGTCTCCTGGTTGTCGCCGTCGAGGTAGCGCAGCCGCACGCCTGCCAGCTCCATCGAGACACGGCCGTCGAGGTCGGTCACGGTCACGTCCACGACGATCTCCCGGTCGTCACGCAGGGCGGCAGTGGACGAGGGCGAACCCCTCCTCGGCGGGCTGCTCCCACAGCCGGGTCCGTGCGATGAACGACGGCAGGGCGGTGCGGTCGGCGAACCCCTGCCGCAACGGCACGGCGCTCTGCAGGACACCGTCCAGCAGCGCCGGGTGCACCTCGTACCCCTCCTGCGGGCCGGTGAACCGGTAGCGGGCGCACAACCGGTCCCCGTCGACCTGGATTCCCTGAAGCACCTGGAAGGTCGGGCCCCAGCCGTACCCCGCGGCGGCTCCCTGTTCGTAGTGCGCGGCGCCGTCGATGCCCGTCGCGGTTTCGCTCCACCACCGCGTGAGGGCCACGTCCGGCGGCGGTTCGGCGTGCAGTCGCCGCACTCGGCAGCGGGCGTTGAGGTGCCACGGCTGCCCGTCGTCACCGCGGCTGGCCACGCGCACCCGGCCGTCGTCGCGGTCCAGCGACACCTGCACCCGCAGCGCGATGTCCTCCGGTGCGCCGATCCCGATGAACCGCAGCAGGTCGAGGTCGTCCACCTGCACCGGCTGGTCGAACGCGTCGCGCCCCGCGGCGAGTGCCATGTCCACGATTGCGCTCCCGGGCAGGACGGTCGCGCCGCAGATGACGTGCTCGCCGAGCCACGGCACCCGGGTCGGGTCCAGCGACCCGACCCAGCTCGGCTCCACCGCGGACTGCCGCGCTCCGAGCAGCGGGTGCACTTCCGGCGGTGTCCAGGTCGTCAGGTCGCCGTTCCACTGGCGTTCGCGCCGCCACGGGTACGGCGGCAGGTCCACCACCCGTCCCGCCTCGGGGAAGGGCTTGCCCCACTCCAGTTCGCCGCCCGCGGCGACGATCCCGGCCACGGCGCCGTCCAGCGCGGTGACCCCGCACTTCCCGCGCGCCACCGTCTCCAGCGACGTCGTGCCCGGCAGGCGCAGGTAAGGGCGCAGCACCGGGTGGGGGCCGACTTCGAGGAAGATGTCGTGCCCCGCGGCCGCGAGTGCCCGGGCGAACAGCACCGGGCGCATGAGGTTGCGGTACCAGTACTCCGGCCCCAGCTCGTCGCCGCGTACCGGCTCACCGGTGACCGTCGAGACCATCGGCACCGTTCCCGGCGCCGTCGCCATCTCCGCCAGCTCCTCGCGCAACCGTGCGCCGCACGGTTCCAGCGCGTGGTGGTGATAGGGGTAGTCGACGTCCAGCAACCGGAAGAACGTGCCACTGGCGGACAGCCGCGCCCCCAGCTCGGCCAGCGCTTCCCGGTCCCCGGACAAGGTCACATCGGTGGGGCTGTTCACCGCCGCCAGGTCCACCGCGCCGCCGTACTCGGCGAGGAGTTCCCGTGCGCGTCGCGGCCCGACCCCGACCGCCGCCATGGCGCCGGTCCCGGCCGCCGGTTCCACGCACCGGGCCCGCGACGCGACCAGCAGGCACGCGGTGTCCAGGTCCAGGGCGCCGGACACGTGCGCCGCGGCCAGCTCGCCGACACTGTGGCCGATGACCGCCGACGGCGTGACACCACGCGCGCCGAGCGCCGCGACCAGGCCGACCTGGACCGCGAACAGCGCAGGCACCGCCACGGTGCTGCGCGCGGGATCGGCGGTGCCGTCGGACAGGGCGTCGGCGACCGACCAGCCGAGGTGCGGCGAGAGGGCGTCGTCCAGCTCGCGCACGGCGGCGGAGAACACCGGGTCCTGCCGCATCAGGTCCGCGCCCATGCCGGTCCACTGGGAACCGTTGCCGCTGAAGACGAAGACGACGCCGGGCCGTGCGCGTGCGCTGTCGGCCGCCGCGCCCGCCACCGGTCCGTCCGCGACCTCCGAGAGCCGTCGCGCCAGCGTCTCCCGGTCCGCGGCCGCCGCCGCGACCCGGTAGCGGTGCGCCGGACGGCGTCGGCACGCGGTGTAGGCGATGTCGTGGACCTCGTCGTCGGTGGCCCCGGCCAACCGCGCCGACATCGCCCGAGCCGCTTGGGCCGCCGCCTCCGGTGTCCGCGCGCTGACCACGACCGGCGGCGTCGACCTCGCGGGCGCTGATCGCGCGGGCGTCGTGCGCGCGGCTGCCGGGGGCGCGTCGACCAGCACCGCGTGCGCGTTGGCGCCGCCGAACCCGAAGGCGTTGACCCCGACCGCGGCCCGCCGGCCCTCCGGCAGCGCGCGCGTGGCCGTCACCGGGGCGAGCCCGAGCCCGGCGAAGTCGATCCTCGTGCTCAGCGGCTCGGCGTGCAGGGACGGCGGGATCTTCCGGTGTCGCAGCACCAGCAGCGCCTTCAGCAGGCCCGCCATCCCGGCCGCGGCCTCCAGGTGGCCGACGTTGGTCTTCACCGAGCCGATGGGCAGCGGAGCGTCGGCCGGTCGGTCGCGCCCGAGCACCGCACCGAGGGCCGCGCACTCGACCGCGTCGCCGACCAACGTGCCCGTCCCGTGCGCCTCCACGTACGCGACGTCACCGGCGTCGACCCCACAGGAGGGGTAGATCCCTCGCAGCAACGCCTCCTGCGTGTCCGCCCTGGGCTGCGACATGCCCGGCGTGCGGCCGTCGAAGTTGACCGCCGTGCCCGCGACCACGGCGTGGACGCGGTCACCGTCGGCCAGCGCGTCGGCCAGCAGCTTGAGCACGACGACACCGCCGCCCTCGGCGCGGACGTAGCCGTCGGCCTCCTCGGAGAACGCGTGGCACCGCCCGGTCGGCGAGGTCATCCTGGCCTGCGCGAAACCCACCGACCAGCCGGGGTTGAGGATCGCGTTCACCCCACCGGCCAGCGCCAGTCGCGCGTCGCCCGCGAGCAGGGCCGCGCACGCCTGGTGCAGCGCCGTCAGCGACGACGAGCACGCCGTGTCCACGGTGAAGCACGGACCGCGCAGGTCCAGCACGTGCGACACCCGACCCGAGACGTTGCACAGCGAGCCGCCCACGTTCGTGTAGGCGTTGATGCTCGCCAAGTCGTTGTGCTGGAGTGCCAGGTAGTCGAAGGACGACGCGCCCATCACCACCGCGGTCCGCGACCCGCTCAGCGAAGCGGGATCGATGCCCGCGTCGTCCAGCGCCTCGATCGCCAGTTCCATCGCGATCCGCTGCTGGGGGTCGATCCGGCTGGCCTCGGTGGGGGAGAGCCCGAAGAACTCCGCGTCGAACCCCGTGACGTCGTCCAGGTAACCGCCCGCACTGCTGGCGATCTTCCCCTTCCTGTCCCGCACCGGGTCCACCAGCCGCGCACCGTCGAACCGGTCCACGGGCGCCTCGGACACCAGGTCGCACCCGGCGGCCAGCGCCGACCACAGCTCCCCGACGCTGTCGATTCCACCAGGCAGCCGACACGCCGCTCCGACGATGGCGACCTGATCGCTGCGCGGCATAGCTCTCCCCAGCTGATGGCCGGTCCCGGCCCCGTGGCGAATCCGGTGAGCACCGCGGTGATCACCGGGCGCGCCCCGATACTTCAGGCCGAACGGCGTAACTGTCGATAAGCCATGCGGGTGCAAGTCGGTTCACTCTGTTAGGGAACGGTGACGCAGGGTGTCATCTCGGGCGAGGTGTCGATGGCCGGTTCCAGCGGGGCGTCGCCTTCCGAAAAATTTGTCGGCTCATCCGAGATTTTCGGTGGGCTTCGTCTCTGTGACGTCGGCTTGGGGACATCTTCGCTATGGCTCATCCGATGGTTGTGATGTGCACGCTCACAACGTCAGGGCGGAGTTTGCCTGTCTTATACGGCTGAAGTACTTAGTTAACGCTAACATCTTTAGCACCGTTGAGCGTTGACCGCCTCGACAGGCGCTGGCTACATTGACGTGAAGGTCATGTCACGTGCCCGAATGTGTCATCCCGAACCGACGCGTGTTTGCGGCCATCACGGTCCGGAGCGCCCGCCAGGGCCGGGGCGGCGCGTGCCCGTGGCTGTCACTGACCGGATGGTCCACGAGCGATCGGCAGGAACACGACCCGCGACCCGGAAGCGAAAGAGGCGACGATGCCTGTTCGGCTACGCAAACGGCTGCTCCACCTGGTCGCGGCGGCGGCCGCCGCGCTGACCGTGTTCGCCGCTGTCCCCGACCACCCCGTGGCCCAGGCCGCACCCGGCAGCGCGGCGCTCACCCCGCCGATGGGCTGGAACAGTTGGAACAGTTTCGGCTGTGGTGTCACCGAGAGCCAGGTCCGCCAGGCCGCCGACACGATGGCGTCCTCGGGGATGCGCGACGCGGGCTATCAGTACGTGGTCGTGGACGACTGCTGGTTCGACCCGAACCGGGACCCCCAGGGCAACCTGCGGGCGCACCCGACGAAGTTCCCCAGCGGGATGAAGGCCCTCGGCGACCACATCCACGCCCGCGGGCTGAAGTTCGGCATCTACCAGGTCCCCAACGAACGGACCTGCGCCCAAACCGCCGGCGCCTTCCCCGGCGCCACCGGCAGCAAGGGCCGGGAAGCCCAGGACGCGCGCACCTTCGCGTCGTGGGGCGTGGATTACCTCAAGTACGACTGGTGCTCCTCGGCGGGCACCCGCGACGAGCAGGTCGCCCGCTTCTCGATCATGCGTGACGCGCTGCGCGCCACCGGCCGCCCGATCGTCTACAGCATCAACCCCAACAGCTTCCACGCCATCACCGGCGACAAGTACAACTGGGGCCAGGTCGCCGACCTCTGGCGCACCACAGAAGACCTGCTCGACATCTGGCAGAACGCCAACACCAACAGCTACCCCATGGGCGTCGGCAACGTCATCGACATCAACGCCCCCCTCGCCGCGCAATCCGGACCGGGCCACTGGAACGACCCCGACATGCTCGTCGTCGGGCGGCCCGGCCTCAGCCTCACCGAGTCGCGCGCCCACTTCGCCCTGTGGTCGCTCATGGCCGCGCCACTGATGGCGGGCAACGACATCCGCACCATGTCGGCCGACATCAGCGCCGTGCTCCGCAACCCGCGCCTGATCGCGGTCAACCAGGACCCGCTGGGCGCGGGCGGTCGCCGGGTTCAGGACAACGGCGATGCCGAGGTGTTCGCCAAGCCCCTGTCCGACGGCTCGGTGGCGGTCGGCCTCCTCAACCGCGGCGGCGCCACGGCGACGATCTCCACCACCGCGGCCCAGGTCGGCCTGTCCGGCAGCCAGTTCACCCTCACCGACCTGTGGACCGGCGCCACGTCGAGCAGTTCCGGCCAGGTGGCGGCGAGCGTCCCGGCGCACGGGGCGGCCGTCTTCCGCGTGTCGGGCGGCACATCACAGGCCGCCACCACCGGCCGGCTGCGCGGAGCCGGATCGGGCCGCTGCCTCGACGTGGCCAACGCGTCCACGGCGGCAGGCGCGGCCGCGGTGATCTGGGACTGCCACACCGCCGCGAGCCAGCTGTGGACGTCGTGGGCGGGCGGTGAGATCCGCGTCTTCGGCGACAAGTGCCTTGATGGCGACAACCAGGGCACCGTCAACGGCACGCGGGTGATCACGTGGTCGTGCAACGGCCAGAACAACCAGAAGTGGACCCTGGTCTCCGACGGGTCGATCCGCAGCGTCCACTCCGGACTGTGCCTGGACGTCGACCGGGCCGCCACGGCGAACGGATCGCCGCTGATCCTGTGGACGTGCAACGGCCAGGCCAACCAGCGGTGGGCACGCGCGTAGTCGCACGTGAGGCGGGGCTCCACAAGAGATGGTCGGCGAATCCGCCTACGCGCCAACAACGACCCTGCTCGCAGGGCGCCGACCATCACCGCTTCCGCGTCGCGGAACTCTGTCGCCGAAGGCTCGCACCGATCGTGGATCGTGTTGGCGTCAGATGATCTGCTCCAACCTGTGCTGTGCCACGGCTCCGCGAGGACCGCGGGCACGCCAACCATGGGAGGCTCACCAGGGTGAAGGCAAGACGCGTCACGCTGGCCGATGTGGCCAAGGTGGCCGGTGTCTCGACCACGACCGTCTCGCTCGTCCTGTCCGGGCGAGGTCGTGAGCTGCGGATCTCCGGCGCCGCCGAGCAACGCGTCCGCGCCACCGCCGAGCGGATGGGGTACCGCCGCGCCGCCGCCTCCCTCGGACCGCGGCCCGGCAAGACCCGGACCATCGGGCTCGTGACGGACGCGGTCGGGGCATCGCGGCTGGCAGGCGACGTGCTCAAAGGAGTGCTGGACGCGGCGCGCGAGCGGGGCTTCATGCTGTTCCTCGGTGAGACCGACGGCGACGTCGAGCTGGAGAGCGCCCTGGTCCAGTCGATGCGCGACCGCCAGGTCGACGGGGTCATCCTGGCCTCGGCGTGCACCAGGGTCGTGAAGGTGCCGCACGGACTCGGCGCCACGCCCGCGGTGCTGCTCAACGCGCTCCCGGAACGGCGCACGTCCCTGCCTGCCGTCCTGCCCGACGAGGTGGGCGCGGGCCGCGCCGCCGCCCGGGTCCTGCTCGACGCGGGGCACCGCGACGGCATCCACCTCATCGGCGCCGGTCCGGGTCCGGGCGACGCGCCGGACGGCGGAGTCGCGGTGGCCGAGCGCCTCACAGGCATCCACGAGGTCTTCGCCGCGGCGGGCGTCGCGGTGGAGGGCGCACACCGCTGCTCGCCGAGGCTGCCCGATTCCGGGTTCGCCGCGACGCGCGACCTGCTGCGCACCCACCGTCCCAAAGCCTTGGTGTGCTTCAGCGACCGGCTCGCTCTCGGCGCCTACCACGCGCTGCGGGACGCGGGCCTGTCGGTGCCCGCCGACGTCTCGGTCGTCTCCTTCGACGACGAGCCCTTCGCCTCGTGGGTTCGGCCGCGGCTGACCACCATCGCCCTGCCGCACTACGAGCTCGGCGCGAAAGCGGTCGACGTCCTGTACGCCGAAGCGGAGCGCCGCAAGGACAGGAACCAGGCAGGCGGCATCCACCGGGTGCGCATGCCCGTCCGCCTCCGCGAGTCCGTCGCGCCGCCCGCTGGACAGCCAGGGCCCTGACCGGTCAGGGAGGTGCCTGGATGCCGACGGGGGAGTTCCGCCAACTCGCCATCCGGAGCTGCCACGCCGAACCAGGAGTGGGCAGGCAGTGGGTTCGATCTTTTCGCTGGGCTGTGCGAATCCGCGTGCTGCCCGCGTCAGCCAAAGGAGGCTGTGGTGAGTTTATCGATGTGGACGCGTGCGCGGTGGAAACGCGCCGCCGCGGGGGTGGTCGCCGGTGTGCTGACGGCGTCCCTGGCCGTGGCCGCGGCGCCCGCCGCGACGGGCGCCGAACTGCGGGCTGACCCGTTCACGGCGCTGGTGTTCAGCAAGACGACGGGGTTCCGGCACGATTCGATCCCCGCCGGGATCACCGCGATCCAGGCGCTGGGCAGCCAGCACGGCTTCCAGGTGACCGCGACCGAGGACGCGAACGCGTTCACCGACACGAACCTCGCCCGGTATGACGTGGTCGTCTGGCTGTCCACGACCGGTGACGTGCTCAACGACCAGCAGCAGGCCGCTTTCGAGCGCTACATCCGCGCAGGCGGCGGCTATGCGGGCGTCCACTCGGCCTCGGACACGGAGTACGGGTGGTCGTGGTACGGCGGCCTGGTCGGCGCGTACTTCGCCAGCCACCCGGCCAACCAGAACGCGAGCGTCAAGGTCGAGGACCCGGCGCACCCGTCGACCGCCCACCTGGGACCGCGATGGCAGCGGTATGACGAGTGGTACAACTACCGGACCAACCCCCGCGGCAGTGTGCACGTGCTCGCCTCCCTCGACGAGTCGTCGTACAGCCCCGGTGCCGGGGCCATGGGCGCCGAGCACCCGGTCGCGTGGTGCCACGAGTACGACGGCGGCCGGTCGTGGTACACCGGGATGGGGCACACCGCGGAGGCGTTCAACGACCAGGGCTTCCGCAGGCACCTGCTCGGCGGCCTCCAGACGGCGGCCGGTGCCGTCGCCGCGGACTGCGGGGCGTCGCAGCCCGGCAGCTTCGCGAAGGTGACGCTGGACGACACGACGTCCAACCCGATGAAGCTGGACATCGCCGCCGACGGCCGGGTGTTCTACATCGACCGGAACGGCGCCGTGCGCGTCATCCGGCCGAACGGCTCGAAGGCGACGGCCGGGACGCTCAGCGTCCACACCGGACAGGAATTCGGGCTGCTGGGCATCGCCCTCGACCCGGACTTCGCGGCCAACAGCTGGGTTTACCTGTACTACTCGCCCGCCGGGACGAGACCGGTGGACCGCGTCTCCCGGTTCACCATGAGCGGTGACACGCTCAACCTGGGCAGCGAGGTCGTCGTTCTGGAAATCGGCGTGCAGCGCAGTGAGTGCTGCCACGCGGGCGGTGCGCTCGCCTTCGACGGCCAGCGCAACCTCTACGTGGCCACCGGGGACAACACCAACCCGTTCGCCTCCGACGGATACACCCCGATCGACGAGCGCCAGGGGCGGGCACACTGGGACTCGCAGGGCACCGCGGCCAACTCCAACTCCCTCAGCGGGAAGGTCCTGCGCATCCACCCCGAGAGCAACGGCACCTACACGATCCCGCAGGGCAACATGTTCGCGCCCGGCACGTCGAGGACGCGGCCGGAGATCTACGCGATGGGCTTCCGCAACCCGTTCACCATGGGTGTGGACCCGGAGACCGGCACCCTGGTCGTGGCCGACTACGGCCCCGACGCGAGCTCGAGCAACCCCGGCCGCGGACCGGACGGCCGCGTGGAGTGGAACACGGTCAACGAGCCGGGGTTCTACGGCTGGCCGTACTGCGTCGGTGGCAACACCCCGTACATCGACTACAACTTCGCCACCGCGCAGTCCGGGAGTGCCTTCAACTGCGCGGGCGGCCCGGTGAACAACTCGCCCAACAACACCGGGATCACCCAGCTCCCGCGCGCCATCGCGGCCGAGCTGTGGATGGGCAAGTCGTCCACGGGCACGGCCGAGGTCGGCGGGAGCGGCGCGCTGACGACGAGCGGGGTCTACCGCCACCGCACGGCGTCGGACCGCGCCTGGCCCGAATACTGGGCGGGCAAGGCGGTCATGGGCGACTGGAACGACGGCAGGCTCTTCGCGGTCCAGCCGGACGCGGCGGTCAGCGGCGTCTCCGACGTCTCCCGGATCTTCCCGGCCATGCGGTTCACCCGGGTGCACCACCTGAAGTGGGGTCCGGACGGCGCGCTCTACGTGATCGACTGGGGCAGCGGGTTCGGCGGGAACAACACCGACTCCGGCATTTACCGCATCGACTACCTGCGGGGGAGCCTGCCCCGCGATCCGGTCGCCACCGTGTCCACCGACAAGACATCCGGACCGCTGCCACTGACCGTGGGGTTCTCCGGCGCGGGGTCGAGCGACCCGGAGGGGCAGCCGCTGAGCTACGCCTGGGACTTCGACGGCAACGGCACGACCGACGCCACCGGGCAGACGGCGAACCACACCTACACCCAGGCGGGCACCTTCACCGCCGCGCTGACGGTGACCGCGCAGGACGGCCGCTCGGCGCTCTCCGACGTCGAGATCGTCGCGGGCAACACCGCGCCCACGATCACGGTGCGCGCGCCGGTCAACGGCGGCGTCTTCGACTGGGGCGACTCGATCCGGTACGAGGTCACCGTCACCGACCCGGAGGACGGGACGGTCGACTGCGCCAGGGTCGTGACCCAGCCCGCCATCGGCCACGACGAGCACGCCCACCCGTACGGGCAGTACCACGGCTGCTCGGGCAGCTTCCCGATCCCCGGCGACGCCGGGCACAGCGGTGAACACATCTTCGGTGTCGTCACCGTGACCTACACCGACAAGGGCGGACCCGGCGGCGCCAAGCCGCTGACCAGCCAGAAAGTCGCGATCCTGCAGACCAGGCACACCGAGGCCGAGTACTTCCACGACACCGGCCGGGTCTCGGGCGGCGCCGGGAGTGACACCGCGGGCGTGCAGTCCGAGGCCACCACCGACCAGGGTGGCGGCCAGAACATCGGCTGGATCACCGACGGCGACTGGTTCGGCTACCAGCCGATGAACCTCACCGGCATCACAGCCGTGCGGGTCCGGGCATCGTCGGAGTCCGTCGGCGGCACGGTCGAGGTGCGCGCCAACAGCCCGTCGGGTCCGCTGCTCGGCAGCGCCGCCGTCCAGCCCACCGGGGGCTGGCAGAACTGGACGACCGTCACCGCCCAGCTCAGCGGAGTGCCCGCGGGCGGCGGGTCGTCGCTGTACTTCGTCGTGCGGCGGCCGTCCGGCAACACCAGCACCAGCTACCTGATGAACGTCAACTGGGTGGAGTTCGTCGGCACGGGCATCTCGGACAACGCGAGCCCCGTGCTCACCGCGGGCGCGAGCCCGCGATCCGGCAGCGCCCCGCTGCCGGTCGCCTTCACCGCGTCGGCGTCCGACCCGGACGGTGACACCCCGCTCTCCTACCGGTGGGACTTCGGGAACGGCGCGACCGCGACCACGGCCAACGCGTCGCACACCTACGCGCAGCCGGGCACCTACACCGCCAGGGTGACGGTGACCGACGCCCGCGGCGCGTTCGCCACCGAGACCTTCGAGATCACCGCGACCGCGCCGAGCGGCGGCCGGTCCGGTGAACTGGTCTCGGGGTCGTCCGGGCGGTGCCTGGACGTGGCGGGCAACTCGACCGAGCCCGGCGCGGGCGTGCACATCTGGGACTGCTACCGCGGTGCCAACCAGGTCTGGACGCACACGGCGTCCGGTGAGCTGACCGTCTACAGCGGTGGCTCCCAGCGGTGCCTCGACGCGGTAGGCAGCGGGACCGCCCCTGGCACGGGTGTCCACATCTGGAACTGCCACGGCGGAGCCAACCAGAAGTGGCAGGTCAACTCCAACGGCACCGTCACGAGCACGCAGTCCGGGCTGTGCCTGGACGTGTTCGGCGGCGGGACCGCCAACGGCACCGACGTGGTCCTGTGGACCTGCAACGGTGGCGGAAACCAGCGCTGGTCCTTCCGGTAGCCGCTGTTCCCGCGGGTGCGGTCGACACTCGGCCGCACCCGCGGCCCCGCGATCCGGCAGGCAGGCGTGACGCGGACCAGCCGCGCGGATGATCGAATCCGTTCGACGCGGGCCGTTGCCACTGCGCGGATCTGGGAATGTGGCACGGCCGCCACCGGGGAACGATGGCGGCCGTGGCACGGGGGACAGCGACGCTCAGGCGCGCTGGAGCTGGAAGCGCTGGTTGGCGTTGCCGGTGAGGGCCCACTGCGAAACGCGGGCGCCATCGGCCGTCGAGGCGGACCACACGTCCATCGCGAGGCCGCTCTGCTGGTTGACCACGCTGACCACACCGCCGCCGTGGTCGACCAGCCGCCACAGCTGGTTCGGGGTGCCCGCATCACGCTGCTGGGTGATGTCGGTGCCGCTGGCGGTGCCTGCGACCTGGAGCACCAGCCCGCTGTGCCGGGTCCGGACGCGGTAGTGGTCGCCGGAGGGCAGGAAGTCGAACTGCTGGTTGAGGCCGCTGGTGGCAGGCCACTGGACCAGCGTGGCGCCCACGGCGGTCGAGGCGCCGTTGATGTCGGCCCGCTTCCCGCTGTGCTGCGCCACGAGGTGGTAGTTCACCCCGGGCTGGACCAGCGCGGGCTGCCCCTGGGCGGACACGCGGTAGGTGTGGCGCGCCTGCCCGGTGAACCGGATCAGGTCGGGTTCCAGCCGCTCCGGCTGGACCGCGGCGCCGCTGGTCAGGTCGCGCAGTTCGTAGGCGCCGGTGAACACCCGGCCGCGGACCTTGACGGCGCCGTCGCGGTCGGGGGTGATGGTGAGCTCCCTGGCCGAACCGCCGCTCCACGCGGCCCCCACCGTGTGACCGCCTCGGCCGCGCAGGCCGCCGACCTTGCCCGCGGGCCAGGCGGGCGGTAGCGCGGGCAGCAGGTGCAGCTCGCCGTTGTGGCTGTGCAGCAGCATCTCGGCGATGCCGGACGTCGCGCCGAAGTTGCCGTCGATCTGGAACGGCGGGTGCAGGTCGAACATGTTCGGCGCGAGCCGCTCCGGCGTCACCAGGGAGCGGAGCAGCTCGTGCGCCCGGCCGCCCTCCTCCATCCGCGCCCAGTAGTTGATCTTCCAGGCCAGCGACCACCCGGTGCCCGCGTCGCCGCGCAGCTGCAGGGTCCGGCGGGCGGCCTCGAACAGCTGGGGCGTGCCGCGCTTGGTGATCTGGTTGCTCGGGTGCAGGCCGTACAGGTGGGAGACGTGCCGGTGGTTCGGCTCGGTCTCGACCCAGTCGTACAGCCACTCCATGACGTTCCCCCGGGAGCCGACCCGCGTCGGTGCGAGCCGCTGGCTCGTCGCGCGGACCCGTGCGCGGAAGTCGTCGTCCACGCCGAGCACCTCCGAGGCGCGGGCGCAGCCGTCGAACAGGTCGCGCAGGATCTGCGTGTCCATCGTGGGGCCCGCGCACACGCTGGCGTTCGCGTGGTGGGCCAGCTCGGGGGAGTTCGACGGGTTGGTCACCAGCCACCCCAGGTTCGGCTCCGGCACCAGGGTGTCGAGGAAGAACTGGGCCGCGCCCTTCATCGCGGGGTAGTGGGACCGGAGGAACTCCACGTCGCCGGTGAACAGGTAGTGGTCCCAGACCATGGTGGCGAGCCAGGCGCCGCCGGTCTGCCACATGCCCCAGAACGCGCCGTCGACGACCGAGGAGCCCCGCCACCCGTCGGTGTTGTGGTGGGTGACCCAGCCGCCCGCGCCGTACTGGGCCCTCGCGGTGCGGGCGCCGGTGGCGGTGAGGTCGCTGATCATGCGGAACACCGGCTCGTGGCACTCCGGGAGGTTGGTCGGGCCCGCGGGCCAGTAGTTCATCGGCAGGTTGGCGTTGAGGGTGTACTTCGAGTCCCACGACGGCGCCAACTGGTCGTTCCAGATGCCCTGGAGGTTGGCGGGTTGGGTGCCCGGCCGCGACGACGAGATCAGCAGGTACCGGCCGTACTGGAAGAGCAGGGCGGCGAACTGCGGGTCGGCGGCGGTGCCGTGCTGTGCGATCCGGACGTCCGTCGGCTGGTCCGCCGCCGCGGTGCGGCCCAGGTCGATCGTGACCCGCCCGAACAGCGCCTGGTAGTCGGCGACGTGCCTGCCGCGCAGCACGTCGTACGCCGTGCCCTGCGCGCCGTTCAGGCGCCCGCGGGCGATGCTCTGGTAGTCGCCGCTCACGTTCCGGTAGTCGACGTAGCTGGTGCCGATCGAGATCAGCAGCGTCACGCTGGTGGCGTTGGACACCCGCAGCACGCCCCCGGAGCTGCTGGTGCTCCCGCCCTCGGCGATCGCCTTGGCCAGCGCGAGGAACCGGACGGCGCCCGCGATGCCCCGGTGATCGCCGGAGCGGCCGTCCAGCCCGATCGTCGTGCCGTCCGGGCTCGTCGCCGTCGCCCGCTGCGGCGTGTTGAACGACGCGGTGAACGAGATCGAACCGGGAGTCTCGGCCGTCAGGCGCACGGCGATCACCTGGTCGGGCGCGCTGGCGATCACCTCCCGCCGGTACCGCACGGTGTTCGCCACGTAGGTCACGACCGTCGTGGCGGTGGTCAGGTCGAGCCACCGCTGGTAGCCGGACATCCCGTTCGCGGTGGGGAACGTGAGCCTGAGGTCGCCCACGGTCTGGTAGGCGAGCTGGGCGGCCGGGCTTCCGAGCATCGCCCGGTCGATGAGCGTCTGCGCCTCCGCCCACCGGTTCTCGAACACCAGCCGCCTGATCTCCGCCAGGGCGCCCGCCCCCTGCGGGTTGGTGTAGTCGTGCGGTCCACCCGCCCAGACCGTGTCCTCGTTGAGTTGCAGCCGCTCCGTGTCGACGTTGCCGAAGACCATCGCCCCGAGGCGGCCGTTGCCGACGGGCAGCGCGCGCAGCCATTCCGAGCCCGCCTGCTCGTCGTACCACAGCGCCAAGTCGTTGATCGCCCGCACTTCCGGCGGCGCGGTCGACCCGGCCCGGGCCACCGCCGTCCACCCGCCCGGCATCAGCAGCGTCCCGGCGCTCGCCGCACCGAGCTTCATCAGTCGCCTACGTGGCAAATCCGACATACTGAATTCTCCAAACGGACCGTGGTGGGCCGGGGTCGGGGGACGTGACTGTCCTCAATGGCTGATGGACCGCCGAATCGAATCGCAACGCCCACCGCTCGACCGAAAGCCCTCGGGCAACGCAGCCACCGGCGAACGTCGCCGTCAGTGTCGGGCGCACGATTCGATGTTAGCGATAACACGGCCTGTTTCGCCAGCTGGTCAAGCGAATCCGCATTCGGCCGATGACGCCGGACAATGGGAAAGCGCGCCCTGCGCCGTTCGGTTCCGCGTGTTGGTGCGAGCGAGCGACGAAGTCTTGCTTTAGCCGACTGTTAGCACTTAGCCTCCCCCTGGGTTCGAGCCGGTCCGTCGCGGCATCCGGCGCCTGCGCCAGCCGATCGACGAGTTGACCGCGGAAAGTCGTCTGAATTCCTCATTGGTGAACCCGCGGTCGGGCAAGTGCCTGAATTCCAACGGCGGTGGTTCCGCGGATGGCGCCAACCAACAGTGGACTCTGCCTTGAACTGGAGGAGTGTTCGATGAAAAACAGCGCGGAGGCACCCGCCTCCCCACAGATACGACGTCGACGACCGATGACGGCAGCCGTGGCGGTGGTGCTCCTCGCGGCGGGCGCGATGACCGCGGTGAACGCGTTGCCCGCGTCGGCGGCCACGGTCGATCCGAGTGCGTGGTACGTGCTGGTCAACCGCAACAGCGGCAAAGCCCTGGACGTGTACGGCTCGGCCACCAACGACGGCGGCCGCATCACCCAGTGGACCCGCAACGACGGCGCCAACCAGCAGTGGCAGTTCCTGGACTCCGGCGGCGGCCACTACCGCCTCAAATCCCGCCACTCCGGCAAAGTCCTCGACATCCCCAACTCCTCGACCACCGACGGCACCGCCATCCAGCAGTGGACCGACCACAACGGCACCAACCAACAATTCCG
>NZ_JBQERA010000020.1:0-55502 GCF_053813445.1 Actinokineospora lacus | reverse complement strand
GGAACACCCCCACCGACAAGCCCGTGAACACCGGCACCCACTCCGACCGGTCCGCACTGATCACCTGATCCACACCAAGATCATCGATCACACCGAGACAGCGTTACGGGACAACCTTTAGCGGGTGCGAATCCGTTTGACCGAGAAGGCGATGAGGATGACGGCCACCAGGGCGGCGGTCGAGAGCACCTGGGTGCGACCGCCGGGTGTGGTCAGCAGCAGGACGAACAGGCCGACGATCGCGGCCAGCGTCACCCACGACAGGTACGGGTGGGCCCACATGCGGACCGGGTGCTCGGGCCGGTGCAGCTTGAGCTGCGCGCACGCCACCAGGCCCCAGATGACCAGCATGACCATGCCGATGGCGTTGAGCAGGAACAGGAAGACGGTGTCCGGCCACAGGTAGTTCAGCAGCACCGCCACCAGTCCGAACAGCGACGACGCCACGACCGCCGCGCGCGGGACCTCGTTCGTGCCGGTGTTCGAGAGCGCCGTGGGGGCGAACCCGCGGGTGGAGAGCGAGAACGACATCCGCGCCCCCCGCGTACAGGGTCGCGTTGAGCGCCGACAGCAGCGCCACCAGGATGACGACGTTCATCACCTGGGCGGCGGCGGGCACCCCGATGTGGTTCAGCACCGCCGCGAACGGGCTTTCCCCCACCGCGACGTCGTTCCACGGCAACAAGGTCACCACGACCAGCAACGACCCCAGGTAGAACAGGCTCACCCGCCACATGGCGCTGCGCACCGCCCGCGCGACCGACCGCGCCGGGTCGTCCGACTCGGCCGCCGCGATGATCGCGATCTCCACCCCGCCGAACGCCACCACCGCGATGACCAACGCCTGCAACACCCCCGACCACCCGTTCGGCAGGAAGTCGGCGAAACCGCCCGTGACCCCGCCGCCGGGCATCGCCCCCAGGACCGCCAGCACCCCCAGCACCAGGAACGCGATGATCGCCACGACCTTGATCAGGGAGAACCAGAACTCGAACTCCCCGAACTTCCGCACCGCCGCCAGGTTGATCCCCATGAACAGCCCGACGAACACCAGGACGAGAATCCACTGTGGAACGCCCGGCGCCCATCCCCGGACGATGACCGCCGCCCCGGTCGCCTCCAGCCCGGCCACCACCGACATGGTGGTCCAGTACAGCCACCCCACCGTGAACCCGGCCCACTCCCCGAACGCCCGCCCCGCGTGCTCGGAGAACGCCCCGCTGGACGGGTGGGCCGAGGTCAACTCGGCCATCATCCGCATGACCAGCAATGTCAGCGCACCTGCCACCGCGAAGCACAGCAGCACAGCGGGCCCCGCCAGCGACACCGCCGCCCCCGACCCCACGAACAGCCCCGACCCGATCACACCACCGATCGCCAGCATCGTGACCTGGCGGTCCCGAAACCTCCCCCGCAGCGCGGGCCGCGCACCGGTCACCGTCACGGTCGTCTCCTCATGTCCGGTCCGCGTCAAGATCACCCAACCACACCGACCCGCCCCCGTCTGCCCGCCGCACAGACGCTTCCTGAACGGGACCGCGCGGTCCCGACGGGATGGGTGCCTGCCCCGGCGCGCGGGGGCGCCGCGTGCCGGGGCAGATCGTTCACAGACCCGCGGTGAACAGCAGGAGGTTCGCGGTGCCGCCGGTTGCGCCGTTGGTGACGACGTTCGGGGTGGCGTTGGCGTTGAGCCAGTTGTGCACCGTCGCCGAGGGGGCGTCGCCGTAGCGGGACTTGTAGAGCGCGGCCACGCCCGCCACGTGCGGAGCAGCCATGGAGGTGCCGCTCATCAGGCCGTTGCCGCCGGTGCGCAGCGTCGAGCGGATCGAGCCGCCCGGGGCGTAGAGGTCGATGCAGGAGCCGGTGCTGGAGAACGAGGAGCGGGCGTCGCTGCTCTCCGAGGAGGCCACCACGCTGGCGGTCTCCACCTTGCGCGGCAGGCGGTCGCAGGAGTTGCCGCCGGTGTTGCCCCCCGAGGTGGCCAGGAAGACCCCGGAGGCGATCATGTTCCGGATCGCGGTCTCCAGGCTCGCCGACGCGGTGAAGTTCCACGAGGTGTTCGCCACCGCGGGCCGCTGCGCGTTCGCGGTGACCCAGTTGATCGCGTTGAGCGCGGCGGTGGTGGTGGCGCTGCCGGAGCAGTTCATCATCTTCACCCCGTGCAGCCGCACCTCCTTGGCCACGCCGTAGGTGGTCGACCCGATGGTCCCGGCCACGTGCGTGCCGTGCCCCTGGCAGTCGGTGTTGTTGGTGTCGATGCCGTTGTAGTCGAAGGTGGCCCTACCGCCGTAGTCCGGGTGGCTCGGGGTGATCCCGGTGTCGATGATGTAGGCGTGCACGCCCGCGCCGGTCGCGGTGTAGGTGTAGCTCGCCGACAGCGGCCTCGCCCGCTGGTCCACCCGGTCGATCCCCCACGACGGCGGGTTGACCTGGGTGGCGTCGAGGACGTCGGTCACCAGCACGTCCTGTTCGATCGCGATGACCGCCGGGTCCTTCCGCAGGGCCCGTAACTGGCTGGGCGTCAGCTTGGCCGAGAACCCGGTGAACGCAGCGTCGTACACGCTTGCGGGCGTCACCCCCAGTGCTCCCGCGACCGCCGTCCCGTTGGCTTTCGGGTCCAGCGTGACGATGTAGCTCCCCTCGATCGGCTTCACGGTCGCCGACGCCACTCCCAGCGCAACCGGCACTCCCGCGTCGGCCGCCGCCGACACCCCACCTGTCATCGACACGGCCACCACGGCGACCGCGAACCCTCGCATCAACGAACGCACGGCTTGTCTCCTCACCGCCCCGACCCGCGCGCCCGGCGCAGGGTCGCCGGGACGAATTGGCACTGGACCAGGGCCTCATCAGCAGCCTGACCAGCCGTTCTCCCATGGTCAACAGTCCCAGCCGAACGGCAGCGCCCCCGTCACGGTCGGTCGACAAAACCGACAACTGGCAAGGACCGCCGCTCTCTTGCGAGCCCCCGGACAGCCCTGTCCCCACCCGCGCCGGTGACACAGCTCCCCTGCTCTGTGGACAGTTCACCCTGACGACAGATGGTCAGGTAGTGGTCGCCAGGCGATTACTTCGGTTCCAACGAGACGATCTTTGGTACGTCGCCGACAAAAGAGGGTTCTATTCGGCGGCAGTCGATCCTTGACGACCCCAGGGTCGTTAACACGCGCGTGATCCATTCAAGGCGGCTTCCGGCGGGCAGGCGGCACTAGAATGGCCACACCCGAGGCATCGCCTCTCCGACCGCGAAACGGATCGCCGTGCACCTCACGCCGCACGAACGTGACAAGTTGCTGGTCCACGTGGCCGCCGATGTGGCCCGGCGCAGGCTTGACCGCGGGGTGCTGCTCAACTATCCGGAGGCGGTCGCGCTGATCACCGCGCACGTGCTGGAGGGGGCCCGCGACGGGCTGGCCGTGCGGGAGTTGATGGCCAGTGGGCGTGGGGTCCTCTCCCGGGAGCAGGTGCAGGCCGGGGTGCCGGAGATGCTCGACTCCGTGCAGGTGGAGGCCACCTTCCCGGACGGGACCAAGCTGGTCACCGTGCATGACCCGATTCCGTGAGGAGCGCTGACATGCGGCCAGGCGAGGTGCTGTGCGGCGACGAGCCCGTCGACCTCAATCCCGGCAGGCCACGGGTCCGGCTGGTGGTGGTGAACGCCGCGGACCGGCCGGTCCAGGTCGGCTCGCACTACCACTTCGCCGAGGTCAACCCGGGGCTGCGGTTCGACCGCGAGGTGGCCTGGGGCCACCGCCTCGACATCCCGGCGGGGACCTCGGTGCGGTTCGAGCCCGGGATCGAGCACGAGGTCGACCTGGTGCCCATCGCGGGCCGCCGGATCGTCCCCGGGCTGCGCGGCGACCAGGCCGGTGATCTGTGACCCGGCTGTCCCGCGACCGCTACGCCGAGCTGTACGGCCCCACCGTCGGCGACCGCGTCCGCCTCGCCGACACCGATCTGCTGATCGAGGTCACCGAGGACCGCAGCCGCGGCGCGGGCGCGGGCGACGAGGTCCTCTTCGGCGGCGGCAAGGTGATCCGCGAGTCGATGGGCCAGGGCATGGCCACCCGGGCCGACGGCGCGCCCGACCTGGTGATCACCGGCGCGGTGATCCTGGACCACTGGGGCGTCGTCAAGGCCGACGTCGGCGTGCGCGACGGCCGCATCTGCGCGATCGGCAAGGCGGGCAACCCCGACACCATGGACGGGGTCGACCCGGCGCTGGTGATCGGGCCGTCCACCGAGGTCATCGCGGGCAACGGCCGCATCCTCACCGCGGGCGGCATCGACTGCCACGTGCACTTCATCTGCCCGCAGATCACCGACCAAGCGCTGGCCTCCGGCGTCACCACGCTCATCGGCGGCGGCACCGGGCCCGCCGAGGGCTCCAAGGCCACCACCGTCACCCCGGGCGCGTGGAACCTGGGCCGCATGATGCAGGCGATGGACCACCAGCCGGTCAACGTCCTGTTCCTGGGCAAGGGAAACACGGTCAGCAAGGAAGGGATGCTGGAGCAGGTCCGCGCGGGCGCGGGCGGCTTCAAGCTGCACGAGGACTGGGGAAGCACCCCGGCGGCCATCGACGCCTGCCTCGGCGTGGCCGACGAGACCGGCGTCCAGGTGGCCATCCACACCGACACCCTCAACGAGGCCGGGTTCGTGGAGTCCACTGTGGAGGCCATCGCCGGCCGCTCCATCAACGCGTACCACACCGAGGGCGCGGGCGGCGGGCACGCGCCCGACATCATCACCGTGGTCGGGCTGCCCAACGTGCTGCCCTCCTCGACCAACCCCACCCGCCCGCACACGGTCAACACCATCGATGAGCACCTCGACATGCTCATCGTCTGCCACCACCTCAATCCCTCGGTGCCCGAGGACCTGGCCTTCGCCGAGAGCCGCATCCGGCCCAGCACCATCGCCGCCGAGGACGTGCTGCACGACCTGGGCGCGATCTCGATGATCGGGTCGGACTCCCAGGCCATGGGACGCGTCGGCGAGGTCGTCATCCGCACCTGGCAGACCGCGCACGTGATGAAGCTGCGCCGCGGCGCCCTGCCCGGCGACGGCGCCGCCGACAACATGCGGGCCCGCCGCTACGTCGCCAAGTACACGATCAACCCGGCCATCGCGCACGGCATCGCCCACGAGGTCGGCTCGGTCGAGGTCGGCAAGCTGGCCGACCTGGTGCTGTGGGAGCCCAAGTTCTTCGGCGTCCGCCCGCACGCGGTGCTCAAGGGCGGGTTCGTGGCCTGGGCGGCGATGGGCGACGCCAACGCCTCCATCCCCACCCCGCAGCCGGTGCTCGCCCGCCCCATGTACGGGGCCGCGCCGTCGGTGGCGGCGGCGAGCGGCCTGCTGTTCGTCGCGCCGTCGGCGGACGGCGCGCTGGCCGACCGGTGGGGGCTGGCCGGCGCCATCGTGCCGGTGACCGACACCCGCTCGGTGTCCAAGGCGGACATGCTGCTCAACGACGCGCTGCCCGACGTCCGCGTCGACGCCGACAGCTTCGCCGTGCGCATCGACGGCGAACTGGTGGAGCCCCATCCGGTCGACGTGCTGCCCATGGCGCAGCGCTACTTCCTGTTCTGATCGTGGATATCGCCGCGCTGCTGCTGGCCGACTCCCGCTTCCCCGGCGGCGGCCACGTCCACTCCGGCGGGCTGGAGGAGGCCGTGGCCCGCAGGCTCGTCACCGATGTGCCGAGCCTGCGGGTGTTCCTCGGCGGCAGGCTGCGGACGGCGGGCGGGCTGGCCGCCGTCTTCGCCGCCGCGGCGGCTTCCCGGATGGGTGACTGGGCCCGGCTCGACGCCGAGATGGACGCCCGCACCCCCTCCCCCGCCCAGCGCTCGGCGTCGCGGGCGCAGGGCCGGGCGACGCTGCGCGCGGGCGCGGTGGCCTGGCCGTCGGCCGAGCTGCGCGCGCTGGCCGCGGCGACCCCGCGCCCGCACCACCCGATCGTGCTCGGCGCGCTGGCCGCCCTGGCGGGCGGCAGCCCGGTGGGGGCCGCGGCGACGGCCGGGTACCTGGCCGTCAGCGGCCCGGCGAGCGCGGCCATCCGGCTGCTGGGGCTCGACCCGTTCGCGGTCAACGCCGCCATCGCCGACCTCGCGCCCGCCCTGCGCGCCCAGGCGGAGCGGGCCGCGGCGACCGCCGCTGCCGACCCGGTCGACCTGCCCGCCCCCGGATCGCCGGGACTGGACCTGCTCGCGGAGTCCCATCTCCGCAACCACAAAGCGGAGGTGCGTCTCTTTGCCAGTTGATCACGGCCACGGACACCTGGTGTCCTTCGACCCGACCGAGATCGAGCCCGACCGCCACTCCCCCGCACCCGCCGCGGGCCGCGCGGTGCGCATCGGCATCGGCGGGCCGGTCGGCAGCGGCAAGACGGCGCTGGTCGCGGCGCTGTGCCGGGCGCTGCGCGGGGAGGTCGACCTCGCCGTGGTGACCAACGACATCTACACCACCGAGGACGCCGACTTCCTGCGCCGGGCAGGGGTGCTCGCCGACGACCGGATTGAGGCGGTGCAGACCGGAGCCTGCCCGCACACCGCGATCCGCGACGACATCACCGCCAACCTCGACGCCGTCGACACCCTCACCGAGCGCTTCCCCGAGGTGCGGCTGATCATCATCGAGAGCGGCGGCGACAACCTCACCGCGGTGTTCAGCCGCGGGCTGGTCGACGCCCAGGTGTTCGTGGTGGACGTGGCGGGCGGCGACAAGGTGCCCCGCAAGGGCGGCCCCGGCGTCACCACGGCCGACCTGCTGGTGATCAACAAGACCGATCTCGCCCCGCTGGTCGGCGCCGACCTCGACGTCATGCGGTCCGACGCCCACCGGATGCGCGGCGACCTCCCGGTGATCAGCCAGTCCCTTGTGGACACCCCGGACGCGCCCGACGTGGCGGCCTGGGTGCGCGGGCTGCTCGCCTGATGAAGGCCAGGGCCCGAGTCGTGGCCGAGGCCGTCGGCGGCCGGACCGTGCTGCGGGTGCTGGAGTCGGCGGCCCCGCTCACCCTGGTGCCCCGCCGCGGCCCCGGCCCGGTGACCGTCCACCTGGTCGGCAGCGCCGCCGCCCCGCTCGGCGGCGACGACCTGCACCTGACCGTCGAGGTCGGGCCGGGCGCCGAACTGGTGGTCGCCGGGGTGGCGGCCACCGTCGTGCTGCCCGGCCCGTCCGGCGAGCCCAGCCGCGCCGCCGTCGCCCTGCGGGTGGCCGACGGCGGCTCGCTGGCCTACCTGCCCGAGCCGACCGTGGTCACCGCCCGCGCGCTGCACACCGCCGAGCTGCGCGCCACCCTGTCCGGCACGGCCCGCCTGCGCTGCCGCGAGACACTGGTCCTGGGTCGCACCGACGAGCTTCCCGGCACCCTCGTCAGCGACTGGCACGTCGTCCGCGATGGCGTTCCCCTGCTCCGCCAACGCCTCGCCGTCGGCGACCCCGGCCTCGACGCCTCCCCGGCGGGCCAGGCGGGCCACCGCGTCCTGGCCACCGAACTCCGCGTCGGCGACCCGGACGTCCCGACCCCGACCAGCGGCGACTGGTGGTCGCTGGTCCCCTTGGCCCACGGCGGCACCCTGGCAACAGTGCTGGCCCACAACGCCGTCACCGCGGGCCGCCGCCTCGCCGAGGCCATGGCGGTGCCGCAGGCGGTTCATCGGTGAACCGGCGGCCACCCGGGGTCGGTCGCCCTGCGCGGTGTCGCCCTGGTCCGCTCCGGGCGGTCTTGGCCCAGCTCCCCGTGCCGTTCTCGGCAAGGGTGACGACGGCGCGCGATCCGCTCGCACGACCACGTCCGTTTCCCCGCCCTGCGCGTGACCGGGCGCGCCCGCACCTCCGGATGGCCGCCGGGTCGAGGTTCGGCCGGATGACCGTTGTGGGCGGTCGGCGCGGCGTCAATGTCGATCAGCGATGCCCGGAGAAGGAGAAACCGATGCGTTCGACGGCAAGGCTTCTCGTGGTGGCGCTGAGGGCTGCGATCGGGTTCGTGGTCGCCCCAGCGGCGGCGAACTGCGTGGCGTTCCATCGGCCCTATCGTTTGCCGCGCGGGCGTGCTTTGTTTAATCCGGAAGGTTCCCCGACATCGGCGCCCGAGCGATGCTCGCGCGCCGACCCTGCGGTTGGAGGAGCGTTTGAGGATCGGACTGGTAGTGGCGTTGGCGGTTTCCGGGATCGTGGCCGCGCCCGCACAGGCGGCGACGGGGGCGGTGCTCCACAGCGGGCATCCCGACGCCGTCTCGGGCAGTTACATCGTGGTGCTCAAGAAGGGCACCGATCTGAGCGCGGCGCGGACGGAGGTCGTGCACGGCACAAAGATCACCTTCAGCTACGAGCACGCCCTCTCCGGGTACGCCGTGCGGACCGACGCGACGAACGCCCGCCGGATCGCGGCGGACCCGCGGGTGGCCTACGTGGCGCAGGACCTGCGGGTCCGGCTCACCGACGCGGACCGGCCCGCCGCGCCCCCGCCGACGGTGGGCGCGCAGGCGCTGGGCGTGCAGATCAACCCGCCGTCCTGGGGCCTGGACCGGCTCGACCAGCGGTACCGCCCGATTGACGCGCGGTACCACTACGCCAACACCGGGTCGAACGTGCGCGCCTACATCGTCGGCACCGGCATCCGGTACACCCACCGGGAGTTCACCGGGTCCGCGGTGGCCGGCTACGACGCGGTCGGCGGGGTCGTCCCGCCCGGGTCCGACTGCAACGGGCACGGCACGCACATGGCGGGCACCGTCGGCGGGCAGACCGTGGGCGTCGCCAAGGACGTGACGCTGGTGTCGGTGCGGGTGCTCAACTGCCAGGGCAGCGGCACGTACTCGGCCATCCTGGCCGGGATCAACTGGATCACCCAGGACACCCAGGCCAGTGGGCGGCGCTCGGTGGTGATGATGAGCGTGGGCAGCTCGTTCAACCAGGCGTTCAACGACGCGATCACCGCGTCCACGAACGCCAACGTGCACTACTCGCTGCCCTCGGGCAGCGCAGGCGGCGACGCGTGCGGGTCCTCCCCCGGCAGCGCCACGGCGGGCACCACGGTCTCGGCGTCGGACGCGACCGACACCCGGGCGTCGTTCACGAACTTCGGGCCGTGCGTCGACCTGTTCGCCCCCGGGGTGAACATCTACTCCGCGTGGGGAACCTCCGACTCGGCGTACTCGACCATCAGCGGCGTCACGGCGAGCGCGCACGCCACCGGGGTCGCGGCACTGTGGCGGCACAGGTTCCCCAACGACAGCGCCCTCGCCACAGCCGCCGCGCTGACGGCCAACGCGACACCGGGGATCGTGGCCAACGTACCCGCGAACACGGCGAACCTGCTGCTGCACTCGGGAATGATCCCAACCTGACCGATCCGGGCGCGGCGGCCTGACCGGGTCGCCGCGTCCGGGGCGCGGCGCGCGAGGACGCGCCCCCGTCAGATCACCGCCCGCGTGTGCGATGGACTGCCGAGACTTGCTGAATTCCTCACCGCGATCGTCTAGGGGTTGACCAGCGGCGCAGTGGAAGGAGTTGCCGCTCTCATTCCGGGATGGTGTCGACCGCGCGTGGCCGGTTCCGGCAACGGGCCGGGCATGGTCAGCTGTCGCGGGCGAAGAGCTTGATCACGTCGCCGTCGAGGTCGGCGAGGAGGTAGGCGCCGCCGTAGTCGTCGCTGAGGTAGAGCTTCAGCTCGGGGGTGCCGTCGATGATGTCGGTGTCAATGACGATGTAGCGCATGGTGGGCTTGGCGATGCCCAGTTCTTTGTCCGCCCGCTTCCACAACCCGGGCAGCGCGTTCCAGTTCACCTCGTTGAGGTCGAGCACGGCGCGGTCGGCGTCCACCGTGTCCGGGCCCGTCCTGGCGGCGGTGCCGTCGCGGTACTCGAAGTCGTCGAATCCGTTCTTGACCGCCGCGGCCGGTGCGGTCGCCGATGCGTGCCCGGTATGGATGATCAGCTCGGACACCTTGGTGCCGCCCATCACCTCGGTCAGCGCACTGACCACCCCGCGCACGCCGTCCGGGGTGAGCAAGTCCTCCGACACGGTCGTGGTCGTGGTCGGGTTGACGGGCACTTCGGTTTTCCGTGGAGTGGTGGCTTGCGTGACCGACGTGTCCGTACCGGCGCTCGACGGGTTCTCGCCTGAGCCCGGGTCGCGGATGAGCAGTAGCGCGACCGTGAGGACCAGCGCCGCCGCGGTCACCGAGAACACGGCGGCGGCGGCGCGGTTGCGTGGAGCTGCCGGGATCGGACGCGACGGCGGACCGGACTGCTGGTAGGGCTGGTACTGCTGCTCGTACCGAGGCGCGGCGAACGGGACAACCGACACCGCCGGAGTGGGCGGCCCGAGTGGCGCGACCGTCCCGCGCTCGGCCGCCGCGAGCATCCGGTCGAGGACCTCGCCGGTGGGCCGGTGGGCCGGATCGGGAACGAGTACCGCGCTGAGGACGGGGCCGAGCGCACCCGCCCGCCGCGGCGGGGGTACCTGCTCGGTCAGCACCGCGGCGAGGGTGGCCATCGTGCTCCCGCGCCGCAGCGGGTGATGGCCTTCGACGGCCACGTACAGCAGCATCGCGAGGGACCAGAGGTCTGACGCGGTCTTGGTCTCATCGCCGAGCAGCCGCTCGGGGGCGATGTACTCGGGGGACCCGATCACCTCGCCGGTCGCGGTGAGCTGGCCGGAGTCGTGCAGGGCGGCGATGCCGAAGTCGGTGAGCACGGCGCTGCCGTCCGGCCGCAGCAGGACGTTGCCCGGCTTGACGTCGCGGTGCAGCACGCCCGCGGTGTGCGCGGCGCGGAGTGCTCGGAGGATGTCACGCCCGAGCCGAGCGGCCTCCGCCGGAGCGAGCGCGCCGTTGCGGAGCCGCGAGTCCAGCGACGTCCCATCGACCAGCTCCATGACGATCCACGGGTACGGCGAGTCGTCCGACTCGATGATCTGGTAGATCGACACGACGTTCGGGTGCTGCAGCCGGGCAAGCGCGCGGGACTCGCGCAGCACGCGCTCCCGCTGTTGCGCGGCCAGCACGGGGTCGTGCTCAAACAGCGCGGTGTCGGCCGGACGCACCTCCTTGATGGCGACCTCGCGCCGCAGACCCACGTCACGGGCGCGCCACACCGTCCCCATCCCACCGCTGCCCAGTCGATCCAGCAGCTCGAACCGGCCGCCCACCACGCGCCCGCCCTGTTCTCTTTCAGACACGTGCACACGCTAGCTGTCGCGGGTCGTGGCGTTGAGGACGGCGGCGCCGTCGACCAGATCTGCCGTTTCCAACCTCAGGCCCGGTTCAGGGGTGAACCTCCTGGTCAGCCATTGGCAACGGGCACGTGCGAGCGACAATCCGTCCCGAGCGCGCCGCGGTTGACGCTCCCGATTGATACCTTTCGCTCACGCCCGGTCACGGTGGGCGAGAACCTGGGAGGGGCGGTGCCGGACTTCTTCACGGACAAGCAGGGGCGGGTCAGACCGATCAGGGGCAAGAGCGGCAAGAGCGCCGTGATCGGCGGCGTGCTGGCGCTGGGGGTGTTCGCCTCGGGAGGCGGGTTCGGCTCGCTGGGCGTGGGCGGCGGTGCCGTCGGAGGACAGGTGGCCGCACACGGGGTGGTCGGATCGGTGCGGTTGGGCGGGGCGCCCGGCCAGCTGAGGGCACGCAAGATCGCTGGGCAGAAGGCGGCACCGCACAGCGCCAAGCGCGCTTGGCAGCGGATGGGGCTGCGCGAGGTCAAGCGGACAGCCAAGCAGCAAGCCTCCTGCGTGGCCACCTCCTTCGGGCAAGTGCGGGACTTCCTTACAAGGCACCGGTGCACCTACCTGGAGCGCGTGTTGTTCACCGTCGGCGACGACGCGGGGAACACCGCGGTGGTCTCCGTCGCCTGGGTCGGCTTGGCCGACCGGGGCAGCGCGCGGCAATTTCGGAACCTGATGGACGTACAGGGCAGCGGCGACATCACACCGCTCGGCGGGCCGCTGCTCAACCTCGGCGAAATCACCTTCACCGGACTCCGCTACGGCAGCGTCCTGAACCGTACGGCCGTCACGGTCGCCGAAGCCGAGAACGCCTTGGGCGGACAGTTCGACCACGAGTCGCTTGACGCGATCGCTGAGGTCGCGGCATATCTGCCGCGGCCGTGATCATGCCCTGCGTCAGCTGAAGGTTCCCGGCGACGTCCAGCACGTTCAGCTCGGTGGACTTGTCCGGCACGGAGTCCTAAGTCTGCGCCGGACCGGCAGTGGGCGCCCCGCACACGGCCACGAGGAAACAGCGAAGACTGGGGTCCTCGTCATCGCTCATGACACTCTTCCCCTCAACGGATGGCCGGTGAGCACCGTGCGGTGGAACGTGGTCCGCGTGCGTGGTGGTCTTCGACGGCTTTGGTCAGGCGGTGAACCGGAAGTGCACGGTGCGGTTGTACTGGCCGGCGGCCATGGCCTGCTGGCTTTCCGGGCCGAGGGTGCTCGCGGCGTGGAACTTGTTGCCGATGGCGGGGATGGCGTCCAGCAGGGAGATGCCGCCGCCGGGGAACGGGGCGGTGGCGGTCATCGGGCTGGGGCCGACCTCGGGGGTGAACAGGCGCAGGAAGAGGTTGTCCTGTTCGGCGACGAGGGTGATGGTGCCCTCGGTGGTGCGCAGCGCGGCCCAGTAGGTGTTGGCGTGGTAGCCCTTGAACTCGGGGTACTGCCACACGGTGGCGCCGGTGGCGGTGCGGTTGTAGTCCTTGGTCCACACACCGTGGTGCACGCCGCGCATCCGGTTCTTCCACACCCGGTAGGGGCCGTCGCCCAGCCAGGTCATGCCGAGGACGCGGTTCTCCGGGTAGTCCAGGTTCACGCCGAGGAAGTCGTGGCCGCCGGTGCGGGTGTAGCGGTACTCCAGGCGCAGCCAGCCGTTGGAGTCCAGGCGCCAGCGGACCTGGTTGAGGTCTCCTGAGTAGGTGGCCTGCACGACGTGGCCGGTGCCGTCGCGGAAGTGGGTGAAGCCGCTCAGCGACGCCGAGCCGACCGCCATCGCCGGGCCGTTGGTAAGCGAGACGAAGGTCCCGTTGCGGGTGACGCGGGTGAGCCTGCCGGTGGACTTGGCGATCGTGACCGCCGTGCCGTTGGCGCTCATGGTCACGCCGGTGCTGTCCTCGGTGACGGTCGTGGTGCCCGACACGGGGACGACGATGCGCCGAGCGACATCGACCGCCTTCTTGATCCGCCAGCTCCACGTGCACAGCGTCCGGCCGGTCGGGTCGAGCACGTCGATCCGCAAGGTGTCGGCGTCGGTCCACGTGGTGGGCAGCGCCAGCGGGACCGCGCCGCTCGCGCCCGGCGCGGCGTTCGGCCCGGCCACGCTGCCCTGCGCGAGGACGGTCGGCGCGGTGCCCGACGTGCCCGGCGCCGCCTGCCTGAGCAGCTGCCAGGAGAACCGGCAGCCCGCCAGGTTGGTGTGGTCGTAGCGGTTGACCACGTTGACCCGGCCGTCGAAGCCCGTCGGGAACGTGGTGGCGTAGTAGCCCGGGTTGGTGAGCTGGACCGGTGACCAGATGTCGCGGATGGTGTGGAAGCTGACCTCCTTCTCGCGGAAGGGCCCGAGGATGCCGTCCGGGCCGGAGTTGCCGGTGGTGTCGATGGCACCGCCCCGGTCGTCGCGGCGAAGCCCCTCGTCCACGAACGCCCAGATGAACCCGCCTGCCCGGCGCGCGCCCGCGCCCAACAGGGCCCAGTAGTCGTTGAGGCCCGCGCCGCCGCCACCGTCGTAGAGGCCGTGCAGGAACTCGGTCGGCATGTGGATCGCCGAGCCGTTGAGGATGTTGCGGGTGCTGTCGTAGGTCTCGTAGTGGTCGGTGTTGAGGCCGCTGAACGTCGCCCACGGGTGGATCACCGGGCGTCGCTGCGGGTCATAGCGGGCGTAATCGTCGTCCAGAGCGGTGTTCCAGCCACCCTCGTTGCCGTTCGCCCACATCACGACCGACGGGTGGTTGACGTCACGGGTCACCAGCGACGCGACCAGCGGCGCGCCCACGTTCTCGTCGTAGCGTTTTTGCCAGCCTGCCAGCTCGTCGATCACGTACAGGCCCAGCTCGTCGCACAGGTCGAGGAAGAAGGTGTCCGGCGGGTAGTGCGACATCCGCACGGCGTTGTTGTTCATCTCCTTCATCAACAGGACGTCCATCCGCGCCATGCGGGGGCTCGAAGCGCGGCCCAGCGTCGGCCAGAACGTGTGCCGGTTCGTGCCCTTCAGGATGACCTTCGACCCGTTGACGTACACGCCGTCACCGGCGCGGACCTCGATCGTGCGGAACCCGAAGCGCTCGGTGAGGCCGTGCAGCGGTGTGCCGCCGCTGTCGGTCAGCTGCACGTCGACCAGGTGCAGGTTCGGGGTCTCCGCGGTCCAGGTCTGCGGCGCCGACACCGACGTCGTCAGGGTCGCCATCGTCGCGCCCGAGTTGACCGCGACCGAGAACGTCCCCCCGACCGCGGTGCCGTCGAGCCGCCTGAGCTGCCCGACCACCCGACCGGGCCCGGTCACGCCCGCCAGGTGGACGTCCATCCGGAAGGCGCCGGTGTGCTTCGCGTCGATCGCCACCCGGTCGATCCGCGAGGCCGGGAACGCCTGCAGCGAGACCGGCCGGTAGATGCCGCTGAAGTTCCAGTAGTCGCCGCGCCGTTCGGCGTCGTTGACCGAGTTGTTCGCCGAGTCCCGGCTGACCGTCACCTCCAGCAGGTTCTCCTGCCCCAACCGCAGCAACGACGTGACGTCGTAGCGGAAGCGGTAGAAGCCGCCCTGGTGGGTCGGGCCCGCGAGAGTCCCGTTGATCCGCACCTGGGTGTCGGTCATCGACCCTTCGAAGACCACGAAGATCCGCCTGCCGGACCACGACGAGGACGGGGTGAACCGGCGCCGGTACAGGCCCCTCTCGTTGGGCCGCAGGTTCCAGCCCCACTGGTAGGTACCGAAACCCTGACACTCCCAGTTGGACGGAGTCGGGATCGTGCGCCACACCCCCGCGTTGCGGCCCTCCGTGACCTGGAAGTCCCACGGAACGGTGTTGTCCGCGTCAGATCCGGTCAACAGCAGGGTTTCGGTGGCGGGTCCTGCCGGAGCCGCGGCGGAGGTGGTCGCGCCCAGTGTGTTCAGACCGAGGGCGGACAAGCCCGCGATTCCCACCCCGGTCGCGCTCAACTCCAAGAAGTCTCGACGGCCGAACTCCACGTGAACCTCCAGGATGCGCGTGTTGTCGCCGACTCCGCCGCGTGCGACGGAGTCGGACGACAGGTCAACTTTCTTGATGATCTACAAAGGTCTGGCTGACGACTTCGGCTATCGCATGTTCGCCACGACGAAGGGCGCGTGGCCGTGCAGGTAGTTGGTCCAGCCCCCGGAGACCGGTGCGCCCGGGGCGAGCAGGTTCGTGGAGTCGGAGCCGGTGTGGAGCTTCCACGCGGTCCAGGAGATGTTGTTGGCCCGCATCCAGTCCACCCACGCCTGGGCCTCGGGTATGCAGGTGCGGCCGTCCGTGCCGCCGTCGGCGTGGCTGGCTCCCCACTCGGTGACGAAGAGCGCGATGCCCGAGCGAATCGCGGCGTCGGCCCGGTCCCGCAACCACTTGCCGTGCGAACAGGAGTAGAAGTGCAGCGTGTACATCAGGTTCGTGCCGGACAGCGGGCTGGCCGCCGCTTGGTCGACGCCCTGCGACCAGGTCGGCGTTCCCAGGACGATGATGTTGTCGGGGTCCGACGAGCGAATGGCCGAGACGACTGCCTGGTGGTACGGCTTGATCACCGAGGCCCAGCTCACCTGCAGCGGCTCGTTCCACGGTTCCCAGATGACGTTGGGCAGGTGGCCGTAGCGGCGTGCGAGGTCGGAGAAGAAGGCGACGGCCTGGGAGCGCGACAGGTTCGCTTCGTGGGCGTGGTAGTCCACGATCACGTAGACGCCCGCCGAGACGGCGTTGTTGATGATCGTCTCGACCTGCCCGCGGGCCTTGGTCGGGTTGCTCAAGTAGGCGCCGGACGGCTCGACCCCCATCGCGGCGCGGATGACCGGCAGGTTCCAGTTGTCCCGCATCCAGCGCAGCGCCGAGAGGTTCTCCGCGTAGGCGGGGTTCTCCCAGTTCAGCCAGAAGCTGCTGATCCCCCGAAGCTGGACCCGCGCGCCGTTGCGGTCGCACATGCCCGCCCCGCAGACCCTGAGCTGGCCGTGGCGCGCGACGGGAGTGGAGGACGGCGGGTTGGTCGTGGTCGGCGGGGTGGTGGTCACGGGCGGGGCGCCGGTCGAGGTCCACTGCTGGTGGGCCGCTCCGCTACACGTCCACAGGACGATCAGGGTGCCGTTGCCGGTGCCCGCCCCGCTCGCGTCCAGGCAGAGGCCAGACTGCGCGCCGGTGATCGTGCCGTTGGCGTTGACGTTCCACTGCTGGTTCGCGCCGTTGTTGCAGTCCCAGATGACGACCCTCGTGCCCGGAGCGGTGCCTGCGCCGAAGGCGTCGAGGCACTTCGAGCCGAGTACGCGCAGCTGCCTGGACGACGTGTGGTCGAAGGTCTGCTTCGACGATCCGTCGCAGTCGTACAGGGACACCTGCAGGCCGTTCTGCGTGGAACCGCCCGGCACGTCCACGCAACGCCCTGACGGCACCCCCTTGATCGTCAGGGTGGCCGCGGCGGCGTCCTTCACGCCGAGGAGCGTTCCGGCGATCACCAACGCGGCGGCGGCTATCGCGATGACCGGTGACTTGCGGAGTTTCGTGGTCCCGCTTCGACTTGTTCCTAGGACATCCATGTTTCCTCGCGTTGACTCAGGTGATCGCGAACAGGGAGGAAGAGGCCCGATCTCGCCCTGGACTCGTGCTCACCGTCCAGGAGCCTGGGATAGGCGCACCGCGACGTCGGACGCTTCGCTCGGCGTCAACGACCTCTAACTTTTCGGGTAAGCGCTTTCCTGCTGGCCGACTGCAGGTGTGGGATGCCCCACTGTCAACCACGCTTCCCAGCCACAGCACGGATTTGACCGCCCACCGCGCGATCCCCGCCGCGACCCCTTGACTTAGTTTCATCATGTACTTAACATTCTTGTCCAACGCACTTCACTACCGCACGGAGCAGGGACCACTCCGGCGGGGACAAGGGGCGATGATGCCCAGCTCGCTGCGCAGAGCCCCGCTAGCCCGCACCCCAGCGGGCACACCACCGCGGCCACGAGGCGGGGCCGCGCCAGGAGCGCCGGGAAGGCTTCACACGCCCCTCCGGCACACCGTCAACCGCACATCGAGGAGCAAAGATGCTCTTAGTTCACCCTGCCCGCAAAAAAGCGGTCCGCGCGCTGCTTGCCGCGTGCGTCGCGCTTCCCGGGCTCGCACTCGCCGTCGCGGCGGGCTCGGGCACCGCGAGCGCGGCCCCGGCGCCGCTGGTCGGCGCGCAGTCCGGCAAGTGCCTGGACGTCGTGGGCAACAACCAGACACCGGGTACCGCCGTGCAGATCTGGGACTGCCAAGGCCAGGCGAGCCAGGCGTGGGACTTCATGTCCACCGGAGAGGTCCGCGTCTATAGCGGCACCCGATGCCTGGACGTCCCTGGTGGAGCCACCGCGCCGGGAACCCGCCTGACGATCTGGAACTGCACCGGCGGGGCCAACCAGAGCTTCCGGCACAACAGCGACGGCAGCGTCACCGCGGTGCAGTCGGGCCTCTGCCTCGACGTGGCCAACCAGAGCACGGCCAACGGCGCCGCTGTGACCCTGTGGAACTGCAACGGCGGAGCCAACCAGCGCTGGTCTCGCAGCTCCCAGCCACCCACCACCACGACCACGCCGCCACCCGGCGGCTGCGGGGTCGCCCCGGTCAACCCCAACGCGACAGCCCAGGCCCGCCGGGTGCTCTGCTACATCCAGGGCCAGTACGGCCGGGCGATCCTGTCCGGACAGCAGGAGTCCACCTGGATCGGCGGACCCGAGTACGAGATGAGCTACATCTACAACAACACCGGCAAGTACCCCGCCATCCGCGGCCTGGACAAGGGCGACTCCGCCGACTTCGCCTCCCGCGCCATCACCTGGTGGAACTCCGGCGGCATCCCCATGGTCGGCTACCACATGGGCGCGCCGACATTCCCCGACGGCTATGACGGCTCCCGGCAGACCGTGTCCATCAACGCCGTGCTCACCTCCGGCACGCGCGAGCACACCTCGTTCCTGCAGCGCCTCGACGGACTCGCGAGTTCCCTGCAGCAGATGGAGAACGCGGGCGCGGTCGCGATCGTGCGCCCGTTCCACGAGGCGGGCGGCACCTGGTTCTGGTGGAGCAAGGAAGGCGGCAGCCAGTACAACCGGCTCTGGCGCTTCACCTTCGACTACCTCACCCGGACCAAGGGCCTGGACAACCTCATCTGGCTGCACGGCTACAACGGCCAGCCGCAGAGCTCCTTCTACCCCGGCAAGCAGTACGTCGACATCGGCGGGGCCGACACCTACGCCGGGAACGGCAACTACGACCCGCTCAAGCCCATGTACGACGCCGTCCGCAACATCGTCGGCAGCACGCTGCCCATCGCCCTGCACGAGAACGGTCCCATCCCGGACCCGGACCGCATGCAGTCGACAGGCGCTCGCTGGGTGCTGTTCGGCACCTGGCACGGCACCCACCTGACCGTCAGCAACTCCACCGCGCACTTGCGCAAGGTCTACGGCCACAGCTACGTCATCACCAGGGACGAGCTGCCCAACTTCCGCTAGCAGAGCCTGGGGTGGCACGGTCGCGCAAACCGTGCCACCCCAAGGTGCTCAGTCCCATCACGGGCTGGTGCCGGTGATCACCGCGCGGATCGCCAGAATGGCGGCCGACCTCGCCCACTCGCCGAAGTCGAACGGCTGCACCACCAGGTGGATCGCCGCGGCATCACCCTCGAACACGTCGGCCATCCCGCGCTCGACCGCCTCGGTCGCCACCTCGTACAGCGGCAGCCCCTCCCCCGTGAGCAGGACCCGCTCCGGGTCGAGGAAGTTCGCAGCGTGGCCGATCAGCGCGCCGAGCGCGTACCCGGATTCGGTGAACACCCGGACCGCCTCCGGGTCCCCGGCCCGCGCCAGCGCGACGGCCTCCTCGTAGCTCACCCGTCCACCCAGGCGGCGCAGGATCACGTGCGTCATCAGGAAACTCGACACGCACCCGCGGTGCCCGTAACCGCACTCCGGGCCGCCCACCGGGTCCACGAGCAGGTGCGCGAACCGCGGCGGCAAGCCCCGCGCTCCGCGCACCACGCGCCCGTCGACCACGAGACCGGTCCCGACACCGGCGCCCACCGTGATCAGCACCATTGAGGACACCCCGACCCCCGCGCCGAACCAGTGCACCGCCGCCGTCAACGCCTGCACGTCGTTGTCCACCGCCGTGGGCACCCCGGTCGCCTCCTGCAACGCCTCGGCCAACCGGACTTCGCCGTCCCAGTCGAGAAAGCCCGCGCCGCTCACGACACCGTCCCGGACGACGCCGCCCACCGTCACACCGAGCCCGGTGAACCCCGGAAACCGGCGCACCACCCGCGCGATCTGCCGGACCACCGCGCCAGGCTCGACAGAGGTCAACGCCTCGCTCTCCGTGGCGACCACCGACGAGGTCAGGTCCGTGAGCGCGGCGTACAGCCGATCACCGGTCAACTTCACCCCGAGGAAGTGGTGCGCGGCGGCCCGAACCTCCAGGATCTCCAACGGCCGCCCCACCCCCACCAACCGCTCCCGCCCACCATCGACCAACAGCCCGTGGTCGGCTAACGTCCTGGTGACCCGACTCAACGTCGGCCGCGAGAGGTTCAGCCGGGGCGCGATCGCCGCACGCGGCATCCCCCCATGGATGAGCACCTCCATCAGCACCGCGCGGGCCTGCTCTGGCAACACGGGCCACGGCCGGGATTCCGTAAGCGACACAGGCCAAACCTACCTCGCCCGTGCGATAGACGAGTCCGACTTCGCGTGGTCGCCAGCGCTGGTCGGTGAGGACCAGTCCAGCAAGCCGGCGGCGCTGACCGCCGACCTGCGCAGAGCGCCGTCGACCAGCGGCGACGGCAAACAGATCACCTCCGGCTACTCCTACTGGGGAACCGGCCCGGCCATCGCCTGGGCGCGCGCAGCAACCCGTTCTACATGGTCATGAAGCAGAGCCTGGCCACCTTCGGCGCGCGCTGGCGCCAGCTCGAACCGCACACCAGCTCGGACTTCCCCGGCAAGCGCTCGGCGTCGCCGTTCGGCATGGAACTGGTGCTCGCCCGACCGGGCGACGGCGTGTCCGACCAGCACACGCCCGTCAACCGCGCCGAGGCGCTGTGGGGCCGCGAATGACCCGATTGGCGATCACCTGGCTGACCTTCCTCGCGCTCGCCGTCGCCCTGGTCATGGGCGTGCTGTGGTTCACCACGTCGCCGACGGGCGATCGGCTGGAGCCCGCGGTGAATTCGCTGGCGGTGCTGGCGGGCATCACCGGGATCTTCGTCGAGCGTTGGGCCGCCCAGCGCGAACGCCGCAACCAGGCCCTGGAGTCGATCCGCGAGGAGCTGGAGCGCAACGCCGCCGTGCTCGACGACGACGCGTTCGCCACCACCGCGGGCGCGCACCGGCGGCTCTACCCCCCGGCTGATCCGCTCCACGGTCGACGCCGCGTTCAGCACCGGCGCGCTCGACGGGCGCGGCGACGGCGACCTCGTCGTGCTGCTGCACCGCTGGCGCGACTCCGTCGGGTCGGTGAACCGGCGCCTCGAGCTGACCGAGATGCTGCTGTTCACCACGTCGTCCAGCGACGAGATCGTGCAGTTCAACCAGGCGCTGCACGGCCCGGCCAGCGTCCTGCACGATGCCCGTGAGCTACTGCGAGCCGTGCGCGACCGGGTCGTCAGGGCATCTTCCGCGGTGAAACGAAGTTCTTGAGTTCCCATGCGCTGGTGCCTGCAGGTCGACCTGCCCCGCGCGTGGCACCGGTTCACTGTGTGGCCAGCTCAGTCCGCATTGGCGGCCCTGAGCACGGGGCCGCAGGCGTGTCGGTGGCACAAGCCCAGCAGCGAGTTGGCTGGTTCGGGGTAGTCCGCGAGCCGACATCCGCCGTAGCCGGGCAAGGGCTTCCACTCGGCGAAGCTGGCCTCCAGATCGTCGGGCCGACGGTGGCGATACCAGTGGAACGCGTGAAGTGGCAGAGCGGCCGAGTCCGACTGCGGCGGCAGGGAGGGCACTCCCCAGCGACCTCGATCATGCTGTCGCCACTCATTCCAGTCAGGCTGTTCCTCGCCTGCCTGTTCGCTGACGGGGAAGTGGAGCACGGACGTCGCACGCCTGGCCTCTCCGCTCGGACTTCCGCGTCAGAAACTCGCCGGTTGGTCGATTGCCACCTCGTAAAAGGCGTCAGCGATTGCCGCCATGACACCATTGATCGCAGGCCCGTCGCTGAAGAAGTAATCAGCCATTGTGTTGTGGGCGTCTTGATTGTCGACAACCGCCTCGGTGACAGCTGTATGAAAGTCCTGCGACTCCATGAACTGCTTCTTCGAGTTCACTTTGGTCTGCCTGACCAGATCGGGGTACGCGAGCAACCGCTGGACCAGTCCATGAACGAACTCTCGGACCTGGGACTCGGTGAACGACTCGGCCCCGAAAAGGTCGTTCATCTTGTCGATGACCACCTGCAGCGCGACGTACTTCGACTCCTTCTTCGTTCCGGTCCCCGCTGCGTTGATACCTTTCAGTTGGCCGTCGCCGATCAGTGAGATGTCGACCGTGCTCGCCTTGTTGTGCTTCACCCCAACCAGAACCACGTCGGAGAGGTCGACCTCCGCAGCCCAAGCGGACTCGGCGATGACCTTCTCCAGCAGGCGCAGGAAGATCGAGAGCATCTCCAGGTATGGATCGCCGTAGTCGACGATCTGGCTCATGAAGTCGTAAAGCCGCACGTAGGTGGAGACGTCCTTGCGAAACATGTCGAGGGCGGTGAGTGTGACCTTGTCGCCTTCCTCGATCGCCCTGGCGTAGCGGCGCCGGAAGTCGTGCTGCGCTGGGCTGATCGCCGCTGAGAGCGCGTTGTTGCCCTTACGGGTGACCCACAGCTCGGCCACCTTGCGGACATCTTCTTCGGTGTAGATCCCGGCCTGTGCGAGCTTGTTGGCAAGGTGGATGACGACGTATGGGTCGGTCTCAGTCTCCAAGGTGGCATTCTTGAAGTATGGTTCGAAGGACGCCCTAATGTCCTCGGGTTTGTTCACGAAGTCGAGGACGAATGTCTTGCGCTTCTGCTCCCCGCTCATGGTGCGGTGGGTGCGGTTGAGCCGGGAAAGCGTCTGCACCGCGGTGACCCCGGACAGCTTCTTGTCGACATACATCGCGGAGAGCAGCGGCTGATCGAACCCTGTCTGAAATTTGTTGGCAACCAGCATGATCTTGTAGGTCTCACCTTTGAACGCGGCGGCCAGATCGGCGCCTGCTCCGGGGTTCATGTTCGGCTCGGTGAATTCGTCGTCCGTGGTCGGCGCCGGTCCCCAGTCCGTGACCCACTCCTCGTCCTTGGCCATCGACACGGCTCCGGAGAAAGCGACCAATGTCCGATAGTCGTAGGTGGCGTCCTGGGCTGCACGCTTGGCGATGTAGGCGTCGATCGCCTTCTTGTACTTCACTGCGGCCTTGCGCGAGCCGGTCACGACCATCGCCTTGGCCTTGCCGTCCAAAAGGTGCGCGACGTTGGTGTGGAAGTGCTCGACGATGATCTGGACCTTCTGGCCGATGTTCGTCGGGTGTAACTGGACCCAGCGCATCAAACCCTTGCGGGCAGCGGCTTCTTCGACCTCGTCGCCGTCGTTGCCGTCACCGGTTGCTTTGCTGGCGATCTTCAACGCGGTGTCGTAGGACTGATAGCCCTTCAACACGTCGAGAATGTAGTCCTCTTCGATCGCCTGCTTCATCGAGTAGAGGTGGAACTCGACTGGCTTGCCGTCAGAACCTTTGCGACCGAAGAGTTCCAACGTCTTGTTCTTCGGGGTCGCGGTGAACGCGAGGTAGGAGATGTTCGGCGACTCGGCGCGCTCGGTCATCTCCGCGGCCAAGACCGACTCGACGTCGACTGCGCCGCCATCTTCGATCTCCTCGAGCTCATCGGCGGTCAACACCTGCTTGAGCTTGTTGGAGATCTGGCCGGACTGGGAGGAGTGCGCCTCGTCAGCGATGACGGCGAACCGCTTGCCCTTCAGCCCGGCGTCAGCCCGAATCTCTTCAAGCGCGTACGGGAACGTCTGCACCGTCACCGCGATGATCAGCTCGCCGTTCTTCAACGCCCGTGCCAGCAGCCCGGACTTCGACTTCGCACCCGCCTTACGGACGTCTTCGGGGCTGATCGTGGCCACGATCTTGCCGGTGCCGTCGATCTGCCGGATCGCGTCCTGCAGTTGCCCGTCGAGGACGGTGCGGTCGACTACCACGATGACCGAGTCGAAAACCTTCTTGTCCTCGACGTGCAGCCGCGCAAGGCGATGGGCTGTCCAGGCGATGGTGTTCGTCTTCCCGGACCCGGCTGAGTGCTCGATCAGATAGCGATGACCCACACCTTCCTCGGCCACCGCGGCCACGATCTTCGTCACCGCTTCCCACTGGTGCAAACGCGGAAAGAGCATGCTTGTGCGGCGCACCGAGGTGCCGGTGGAGACGTCCCACTCCTCCTTGGTCTGCACGATCATCAGGCGGCCGATGATGTTCAACCAGGCGTGCTTTTCCCAGACGCGCTCCCACAGGTATGCCGTTGAAGACTTCCCGTCCCCGCCAGGAGGGTTCCCGCCACCGTCGCAGCCGATGTTGAACGGCAGGAAGTGGGTCTTCTCCCCCTCCAGTCTGGTGGTCATCGCGGCGAGGTCGTTCGAGACGGCGAAGTGAACCAGCGCCCGATGACCGAAGGACAGCAGCGGCTCGGGGCGGCCGTTCGTCAGCGGGTTGCGCTTCTTCTTGTATTGAATGATCGCTTCGTCTAGGGACTGGGTGAAGTCGGTCTTCAGTTCGACCGTGGACACCGGGAGGCCGTTGACAAAGAAGACCAGGTCGATATTGCGCTGGTCTGCGGTAGAGAAGTGCACCTGCTGCATCACGCGCACCCGCATCGCGGCGTACTCGGCGTTGGTGGTTTCGTTCAGCGTCGTCTCGGGGCGGAACTGGGCCAGCTTCAGCCGGCCGCCGCCGATGTATTGCACGCCGTTCCGCAGGATACTAAGCGTGCCACCGCCGTGTTCGAGGGGCTTGTCGAGGGCCGCGACCAGTACGTCGAGAAATTTCGCCTGCGAGCCTGCGGCTTTCAAAGCTTTCTCATACGCCGACTCCTGGGTCGCCTTCAGCCAGGCGAACAGGTCATCGGGGAACAGGGCGCGCTCGCGGTCGTAGCCGGTGTCTTTGGCCGAGTGCAGCCAGCCGTGGGCGTGGAGGTGCTCACAGATTTCGGCCTCAAAGACCACCTCATTATGGTCAGCCATCACGCCTCTCGAACATTGATCTGCCCCGTCACCGCAGCAGTGATCAGCGCCGCCCGGCGTTCTTTTGAAAGCGCAATGAACCGCTCCACCTCAGCGATGAGTATGTCGATTTTGACTGTCTGATCGTTGATGTGCTCAGCGATGCGGCGCTGCTCCGCGAGGTTCGGCAGCCAGATCGGCGTCATGCGCAAAATCGGCAGCCGGACGTTTGCCACTGTCGACCCATTTGCCGAAAGCACAAAGTGATCTTGAACACGATCTGAGTAGATCTGCCAGAGCAGAAACTCTCCGATGCATACCGAGTGATCGATCCGCAATAGCACCATCCGCTGGCCTAGACAAATCAGATCGTTCGGAACCATACACGCTTCGCCAGCTGGCGCCTCGCGCGTAAATAGGAGGTCACCTACCGACGGCGCCCCTCCGACATTCCGAGACTTCCATGTGTCGACACTGACAGGAAATCCATTCCCCGGTCGAAACTTTCCATTCCTGACCGAGGCGGTTCGGACTGCCTCATACTCGCTGTCGTCCGCCACTTCGGGAGTTGTGTGCGGACAATCGACGATATCGATACACGCGTTCCGAAGTCGAACGTTGGGCACCTGATTGACAAAGACCCCGTCGACAAGCGAACGCCGCCGCTCGCGAAGGAGGTCGATGAGGTGCCGCTGCTCCTCGATGAGGGTGTCGATGCGGCCAGTCTCGCGGTCGAGGTAGTCGGCAATGGCCCTCTGCCGGTCCGGCGGCGGCAGCGGGATCGGGATACGTGCGAGCTTCTCGGCAGTTAGGTGAGGCATCGAGACCACGTTGCAGTAGGCCCGGATATAACCGCTTGCCCGCAGCGCAATCAGGTAGAACGCAATGAAACGGCCGTCGAATTGCTCAAAGGGACGAAGTCGATTAATGGAGTTCTGAAACCCCCAGCCTGGAAGGTCCTCGCCGATATAGGCGGCACGACCGAACCCGCCCTGTCCACCTTCGACGACGACTACGTCCCCCGCCTGGAGTTTCAACTGCTCCAGTTCGGCTTCTCCGAACCACATCTCGTTCACGTCATCGAGGACAAGCAAGCCATCAGGCTGTACGTTGGCGGCGCGCATGTACAGGGCACGTACATCGCCACCGGAGTCCTTGCTCTGCAGCATCTTGCCGAGCGTGACTGCCGATACATTCTTAATCCGACCGGCGATCCACCCATCGGGCAATGTCGTCCAGAGAGGATTGCTCACTGCTCTACCTCACGCAGAAGGTCGAGGATCTTGGCGACCTGCTTCTCCAGGTCGGCGTCGATTTCAGCGAGAGGACGGGGCGGAAGATACTTGTAAAAATGACGAGAGAAGGGAATCTCGTAGCCAGTCTTGACCTTGGTCCAGTCGATCCAAGCATCGAGGAAGTGCGGCTTCACTTCAGCGTCGAAGTAGGCTTGGATGACATCCAGTTTACTGACAGGACTGGCGGTTGAATCGCCGTAGGTGAAGGGCACGTTCTCGGTTTCGCGCTTCTTGGCGTCCGGTTTCGGTTTGCCTTCGCGGTCGACGACGGGCTTGCCGTCCTCGTCCAACAGGGGCCGTTCGACGGTGATGCTCCAGTAGCCGAACTCGTCGTTCCGCAGAACCCTAGAGGTGTCAGGGTCGGCGTCGACGAAGTCGGTGTACAGCTTGACGACCTTGGCTCGATCGGTGTTGCCGATTTCGCGGTTCTTGGCGCCGAGGTTCTTGCGTATTTTGGTCCAAAACGAGGAGCCGTCGATAAGCTGGACCGTACCCTTGCGGTCGGGATGCTTAGTGTTGTCGAGAATCCAGATGTAGGTAGCGATGCCGGTGTTGAAGAACATGTTGGTTGGCAGCGCGACGATCGCCTCGACGAGGTCGTTCTCCAGCAGCCACTTGCGGATATTCGACGGGCCGGATTCCGCGCCGCCGTTGAACAGCGGAGAGCCGTTCATGACGATCCCGACCCGACCGCCGCCGTCCTCCGGTGCGCGCATCTTGTGGACCAGGTGCAGCAGGAACAGCATCTGCCCATCGGAGGTGGCCGGGAGGCCGGGCGCGAAGCGGCCGTAGGGGCCCGCGGAGTCGTGCTCGTTCTTGATGGCCTTTGCGTACTGTTTCCAGTCCACGCCGTAGGGCGGGTTGGACATGCAGAAGTCGAACTGGCGACCCTTGAACGCGTCGTCGGTCAGCGTGTTGCCGAAGGCAATGTTGGTCGCGTCGTGGCCCTTGGCGAGTAGGTCGGACTTGCAAATGGCGTAGGACTGTGGGTTGTACTCTTGGCCGTACAGGCCGAGCCGGGCGTCCGGGTTCTGCGCGAGCAGGTGCTCCTCGGCAAGTGACAGCATGCCGCCGGTGCCTGCGGTGGGGTCGTAGAGCGACCGGATGATGCCTGCCTCGGTCAGGTCGGCGTCCTTCTCGGCGAAGAGCAGGTCGACCAGCAGTCGGATCGCGTCGCGCGGGGTGTAGTGGTCGCCGGAGGTCTCATTGGCGGCCTCGTTGAACTTGCGGATGATGTACTCGAACGCGTCCCCCATGTCCGAATTGGACACCACGTCGGGATGGAGTTCGATGGCTCTGAAGGCTTTGACGACCTCGCGCAAGAGTCCTGCCTTCTCCAGCGCAAGAATTTCTTTCTTGAAGTCGAAGTAGTCGAACACGTCGACGTCTGCGGAAAACCGGTCGATGTAGTCGGCGAGGTTGTCCGCAAGACCGTCGGCGTCGGCCAGGAGATTAGCGAAGGAGTAACGCGAGGTGTTGTAGAACGGTCGGCCAGTGACCTTCGTGACCTCGACCTTGAGCCGGTTGGGGTTGGGGTACCTGGCCGCCAGCTCGCGCACGGTCTCCCGGTCAGGTTCGAGGATGCAGTCAAGGCGGCGCAGGATCGTGAGCGGCAGGATTACGTTTCCGTACTGGTTGGGGCGGTAAGGGCCCCGAAGTTGGTCGGCTATCGACCAGATGAAGCTACCGAGTGTGCTCACAACGATCCTTACGTAAGTCAGTTGTACGGATAACATCTTGCCGGAGGCTGCCGCTCGTCCGGCCTTCAGGCCTGGCGCGTCTCCGTGGTTATCAGCGTTGCAGGCGGCTGAACAGCCGGACCAGCGGCGGGTGGTGATCGGCAAGGTCGAGGATGGGCGTATGACAGCATGTTGACCTAGCTGAGCAGATCTGACCTCCTGAACTGGAGAGATCGGCATGGGCGTCGCCATGGCGGCGAGGAGCGGCTGAACCGGGTGGCGTGGCAGGTGACCCGGCGGGTGTTCCAGCCACTGCTTGCCAGACTCTGCGCCGAAGCGGGCCTGCCGCAGGTGCCGCCGAGCGGCGCGTTCATGGCTATAGCCCGGCGGTCGTCCCGGTGCCCTCGGACTGGCCGTACGGCAACCACGTCACCGGCTACTGGTCAGCCATCCCGGACTCGGCTACTACTCGCCGCCGCCTTGGCCGACTTCCTGGCTGTGGGCGACCCCGCCGGTGTGCCTCGGCTTCGGCAGAATGCCCGACGGTGCGCTGGCCCGCACTGCGCTGCTGGTTGCCCGGAGGACGGCGCGGACATGGGCGCCCGGGATCAGGCAGCCACCTTGCCAGACCGCGCGCGAACCGCTCGGATACAGACGGGCTCGCGGGCTTGGCGACAGCGGCCCAGTGTTGTCGGCCGATATAGCGGAAGCTGTTGCGCAGCAGGTGGACGACCTGTGGTCATGAGGTCAGCGGGGGCAGCGCCGGGAGAGTGCCCAGAGCGGGCGGGAGGTGCTTGGGCTGCTGGGTGAGCACCCGGAGCAGGTCTTCCATCCCGGCCTGGGTGAGATCCTTGATCACGAAGTTGTCCATGGCGCGAGGCTGGAGGAAGAGGGGGATCTGGTCGACGGTGTGGTCTGGCAGGACGACCGGGAGGATCTTCGGCAGCCAGCGGCGGCGGTCGCTGTAGACCAGTTCTCGGAGGAGGGCCGCCTCCGACTGGGTGCCCCGGTGCCGCCGTCCGAGCGCACCGTCGCCGATTCTGCGGTATGCGCTGGACGCGATGGCGAGGATGTAGTCGGATCGGGTGACGGTCTCGATCATCCACGGGTACCAGTCCTTGCGGATGCCCGTGGTCCACCGGTCGAGGGTGGTGTCGATGCCGAGCTGTTGGAGGGTGCGGGCGAACTCCAACACCAGTTGCTTGTGCTGGGGCGTCTGGTGCGTGTAGGAGACGAACACCGTCGGGGTGGGGATCATCCGCTCCTTCCGCCGGAAGTGCTGGCGCTGCCAGAATAGTCGTCCCGCAGGACGGGAGCGGAGATGGCGAGCGTCGAGAACTCGGTGAACTGCGAGTCGGCGAAGATGGTCGTCCAGATCGGGGAGGTGACCGGTGGCCTCGCGGTCCACCATCCGCGGCGCAAGGCGGTCGTGCCGCGCAATCTGCCGCCGTCAAACCGGCATTTCGTCGGCCGTGCCGCTGTGCTCGACCAGCTCACCGGCCTGTCTGGCTCGGAGAACCGGATCTGCGTGGTGGACGGGCCGCCGGGGATCGGCAAGACCACGCTGGTCGTGCGGTGGGCAGCGGGGGCGGCGGACGCCTTCCCGGACGGTCAGCTGTACGTCGACCTGCGCGGCTACGACCCGCGCCGGGCGCCCATGGCTCCGGACGACGCGGTCCGGGTGATGTTGGGCGCGCTGCGGGTGGACCCGGTGCCGGTCGATCCGGACGGGCGGAGCGCGATGTTCCACAGCGTCCTCGCCGCCCGGCGCATGATCCTCGTGCTGGACAACGCCCGCGACAGCGGCCAAGTCGGCCCGCTGCTGCCTGCCGGGCCGCGCTGCTTCACCGTCGTGACGGCGCGGGACCGGCTGGACGGCCTGGTCGTGCGGCACGGCGTCGAGCGCCTGACCCTGGGCGTACTCGACGACAGCGAGTCGACCCGGTTGCTGGAGAACCACCTCGGCACCGAGCGGATGGGGGCCGCGGCGGCCCGCGTGGTCACGGCGTGCGCGGGCCACCCGCTGGCGCTCAACGTCGTCGCCGCGCGCGCCGCCGCCGATGCCACCGTGCCCTTGACCGAGATCGCTGACGAGCTGCGGGACAGCACGCTGGAGGCGCTGCGGCTGGAGGACGCTCCGGACGCAGACCTGCGGACCGTGTTCTCCCTGTCCTACCAGCACCTCCCTGGACCGGTCGCGGCGGCTTTCCGCGCACTCGCTCTGCATCCCGGCCAGCCCCTCGGCTTGGCCGCGGCCGCCGCGATGACCGGCACCGACATCGGGTGCGCCCGCCGAACGCTGGCGGAACTCGTCCGCAGGCACCTCTTGGAGCCAATGTCCGAGCAGCGCTACGCCTTCCACGACCTGACCCGCGCCTACGGCTGGGACACCGCGCGCCGGGAAGACCCGCCTACCCGACCCCGGGAGGCGCTGCGCGCGCTGTTCAACCACTACCTGCACGCGGCGGACCGCGCGGACCAGCTGCTGAACTCCCACCGCCGCCCGCTGCCGTTCGAGCCGTGCGCCCGGCCCGACCTGCTCCCCGACCTCGCCGACCGCGCGCAGGCGCTGGCCTGGTTCGCCGCCGAGTACGCCCACCTCCCGGCCTGTGCCCGGCTGGCCGCCGAGCTGGGCGAGCACCCCTACACCTGGCAGCTGGCCTGGGTGACCTCGAACTACGCCTACCTGACAGCGCGCTGGCAGGACTGGGTCACCACCCACCGGGACGCGGTCGCGGCAGCTCGGATGGCAGGCGACCGGGTGGCGGAGGTGCGGCTGCGCCAATCCTTGGCTCGCGCGCACTGCGAGCGCGGCGCCTTTGACGATGCCGTCACGGGTTTCCAAGCCGTGTTGCGGACCATGGACGGCCTCGATGACACCCGGGGCAGGGCGAACGCGCTCAACGGCTTGGCGGGTGTCCACCTGCGGTCGGGCAACCACGCCGAGGCGCTGCGGGTGGCAACGAGCGCGTTGGGGCTCTACGCGTCGACAGACGATGACGCAGGCACAGCGAGCACTCATGCCATGCTGGGCCGGGCAAACCACAGGCTGGGCCGCCCGACCGAGGCCGCCGACCACCACGAACAGGCGTGGTCCGCCTACGCCGTGGCGGGAAACCTGTACGGGCTCGCGCACTCCGCGGACTGCCTGGCTGAACTCGCGGACGACCCGGCGGAGGCCCGCGCCCGCTTGGCGGAGGCGGTGGGGCTGCACTACGCGGTCGGGAACCGCCACTACGCCGCCCGTTCGTGTGAACGACTGCGAGCCTTGACGCACCGTGCGGGCGAGATCCACGCGCTGGACCGGGCGATAGCGTTCCTGGAAGGCCCCGCCGACTCCGATGACACCGAGTTCCTGGCGCTGCTCGGTTCGCCTTCCACTGAAGGCTATTGTGGCCCGCGGAGGACCCCGAGGGCGGAGGGCCGCGGATGATGGACACGGCGCAGTCGGAGATCAGCGGAGCCTTGACCTGGCTGCGGGAGCAGCGGCTCACCTCCGCGGACTGGGCGTTCGTGGAGGGACAGCTCGCCGCGCTCGACTCCGCGCTGGCCGACGGCGACGCGAACCGGGTCCTGCGCGTCGCCTACGAACTCGACCGGCTGACCCGGCGGGTAAAGACCCGGCTGGGCGAAGATCCCGACGACGACCGGGTGGAGATGCCGCGCGATCTGCGTGACCAGGCCAACGAACGGGTCGACGGGCTGCTGAAAGACCCTGACGAGCGGTGATGCCGCTGGCCGCCCCTGCGTTGCTGGTCTACCGGTTCCACCTGCCAGGCCCGCAGGCCTGGGGTGAGATCGGCGCCCGCTGGGACGCACTGGGGCTGGTTGCGGCCGTCCCCGGCTTGGGGGTCCCCGCCAGACCTGGGGCCGACCCTCCCGGCTCCGGCTCGGAGCTGGTGATCGCGGCAACGGCAGGGCCACCAGGCATTCGCGAAGCCTTCGCGCGCGTGGAGCACGACGCGGTCTGCGAGGTCGTGGTGCTGGCCCCGGGGCGGGACTTCGCCCCTGGCACATGGGTGGACCTGCTGGGACGCGGTCGCGAGCGGTACCGAGCCGATCGGCGAGGTCAGGGTCCTGCTCGGTCTCACCGATACGCCAGGTCCGGCAGCGGTGAAGCGGGCGGTGCCGCCGCCGGTGCTGCCCGGTTGGCACCGGCGGTGGGATGAGCTGACCCTGCCCGACGGCACGGTGGTGCGCTGCTGGGACCTCGTGCCCGGCACCGACGACGGGGCGCCGCTGCGCAGGCTCGCGGTGGTCGGGCCGCCTGCCGGGGAGGGCACGGTGGACAGTCTGGTGTGGACCTGCGGGGACGGTGGGCTGGCACCGTTCGGGCGGCACCTGCTCCACGCGGCCAAGATCCGCGAAGTGGTTCGCGTGTTCGCCGACGGCCGCGCGACGCGGGCCGTCCGGAGCCGCTTGGACACAGCTGTCGATGAAGGGGACGGCGACGCCCTCGCCAAGGCGGTGTCCACCGCCGCGACAGTCGACAGCCGCCTTGCGCGCGCCCGCGCGGCCATTGTCGCCACCGCGGCCAACCTCGGCACCTGCCTGCCGTTCCCACGCCAGGGCAGGGGCCCGCTGCACGACGACTTGGCACTGGCCGCCTGGCTCGACCAGCGGATGATGGACGAGGCAGAGAGCCTCGGCCGTGCGCTCGCCGACGCCTGCCGGGTTCTGGACGGCCCGCGCCGCACCGCGCGGTGCGCGGTGGTGCTGGCCGCGTCGGCGCTCGTGTTCGACGCCGTGCGGGCCTACCTTGTCGCCCCGGTCAGCGAGGTGGAGGAGCGCGGCTCACTCTACGAGACGGGTACCCTGCCCAACGGGTGGCAGGTGGCGCTGGCACAGCTGTCCGGAGACGGACCCGCGGCGGGGGTGGAGTTGGAGCGGGCGGCGCGGCGGTTCGGTCCGGAGTTGGTGCTGTTCGTGTGCTCGGCGGTGGGCCGAGGCGCCGTGCGGGCGGGAGACGTGGTGGCCGCGGCGACGGTGTACGACTACGCGGCGGGCACTGACGGGCCTGCCGGACCGCGTCACACGGTCAAGACCCATCACGCGGCGCATCGGCTCACCCAGCGCGCGCTGGCCGTCACGCGCCGTCCGCGGTGGCGGACGCCCGGACGGGCCCTCGTGGGTCCGCTGGCCACCGGCAGCCGTATCCCCCTCGACCAGGACTCGGTGACCGCCGTGCTGCTCGACGCGACGGCCTCCGACGCGCTGGCCGTGGAGTCGGGTGGGTTCGGGTTCCTGCACGCCGCCTACGTCAACCCGCCGGTCGATGCCCTGGTCGTGGCGGGCATCGACCGCACCGCCAGCGCACCGGGACGGGTCGTCGGAGGGCGGTCTGCCCGCAATGCCGCCGCATTCGCCGTCGACCTGCTCGACTCCATCCCGCCTCGGACGGGAGAGGCTGATCATGTGCGTTGATGAGCTGGCGAAGGTCAGGGCGCGCATTGAGCGCGCGGCCGGCGGTGATCTGGACGCGGTCCTCGAAGCGGGCGCCCTCACCGACGCCGCCGCGTTGTTGGCGGCGGCGCCGCGTGACGATCTGGCGGCCGCCAGGTCCGCGGGAGTGCTTCACGCGCTGCGTGCCTGGGCGCTTCCCGATAAGGAGGACGCCCTCGACTTCGCCTGCGCGGCCGAGCTGCTGCGGCCCGCGTACCAGGCGGGCCACGACGTGCCGGAGATCGTGCGGGAGATCGTCGCGCTGGACATTCCAGACTTCCTGACCGACATCGCGTCCGCACTGCTGATCCACGCCCGGCACACCCTGGACGTCCGCAGGGCGGGCGACGCCGCGGACCACCTGCGGTTCGCGATGCGGCTGACCGGCCCTGACCACCCCGAGCGCGGCGCGCACCTGACCAACACGCACGCGGCGTACCGCATCCGCTACGACGTCACCGACGACATCACCGACCTCGATCAGGCCCTCCGGGCGGCGGTCGCGCTGTGGGAGCGGGAGGAACCCGACACGGCGGCCTGGGCGAAGTGGGCCTTCGTCATCGGCAAGTACTGGCACTGGCGGTACCTGCACACCGGCGCGCACCACGATTGCGACCAAGCGGTCCGGCACCTCCACCTGGCGGTGGAAGCCTCGGCGGAGGGGACGCCGGAGCTGGTCACCCGTCTGCGGGAACTCGGCGTCGCACTGGACGACCGAGCCGACAGCGGCGGCGGGGCGGACGACGCAGGCGCCGCCGTCACCGCGCTGGAGCGGGCGCTGAAGCTGGCAGGCGACCCTGATGACCTCTGGCGCCTGCGGTCGCAGCTGTCGGACGCGCTGCGGCTGCGGTTCGACCTGACGGCGCACGCGGAGGACCTCGTCCGCGCCGAGCGGTTGGGCAGGGACGTGCTGGCGGCCACCGACGCCAACGACCGCGCGTATGTGAACCGGCTGAGCCGGTTGGGCATCATTTTGCGGACGAAGTTCGAGCAGACCGGCGACGCGAAGGACCTGAACGACGCCATCGACCTGCTGCGGGCGGCGGCCGAGCCAGTCGAGCACCACTGGGAGCGGGCCAAGCGGCTGTCGAACCTGGCCGACGCGCTGCGCCTGAGGGTTGAGCGCGTCGGGTCCCTGGCCGATGCCGACGACGCCGTCGACATCGCGCGGGAGATGGTCGAGGAGAGCGCGGCCGAGGACCCCGACCTGCCGATGCTGCTGAGCACCCTGGCCAGCGTCCTGCTCACCCGGTTCGAGCGCTCTGGCGAGCTAGCCGACCTTGACGAGTCCATCACCCGCGGCGCGGAGGCGGCGGCGCGCGTGACCGCGGGACACATCATCGAGTCGATCGTGCTGACCAACCACTCGACGCTGCTGATCGCCCGCTATGACCGGCTCGGCAGGCCCGACGACATCGACGACGCGATCGCCATCGCTCGGCAGGTGGTCAACCTGCCGGAGACCGCGGACCCGAGCCTCACCGAACGTCGGATCAACCTGGCCCTGCCCCTGCTCACCCGCTACCGGCGCGCCGCGACCCCGGACGACGCCGACGCCGATGCCGACGCCGAGGAAGCCATCGACCTTCTGGAGCGGGTCGTGCGGGAGACCCCGCCTGCCCATCCCCGGCGGTCGACCCGGCTGACCAACGCCGCGTTCGCCTACTTGTGCAAGCTGCAGAAGAACAAGCGGGGCGCCGTCGCCGAGTTCGACCGCGCGGTGGCGCTGGCCGAGGAGGCCGAACGGCTCAGCCACCCCGACGACGGTGAACGCGTGCTCACGCTGGCCAACCTGGGCGCGGCGCGGGCGCTGCGGTACGAGGCCCTCGGATCGTTGGACGACGCCCGGGCGGCGCTGACCGCCGACCGGGCCGCAGCGACGCTCGTGACCGCCCGCCCCGCAGTCCGGGTACAGACCGCTCGCCAGTGGGGGTTCACCGCCGTGACCTTGGCGGACTGGCCAGAGGCGGTCGCCGCCTACACCCTCGCCGTCGAGCTCATCGGCACGGTCGCGCCGCGCGAACTCGACCGTGGCGACGTGGAGTACGCGCTGGGCGAGCTATCCGGCCTGGGCGCGGAGGCGGCGGCGGGCTGCCTGCTCGCGGGCGACCATGAGCAGGCGCTGCGGCTGTGGGACCAGTCCGTCGGTGTCCTGCTGTCCCGGGCGCTGGACACCCGAACGGACGTCGCCCGGCTCGCCACGGCCGACGAGGAACTCGCGGCGCAATTCACCCGGCTGCGCCGCAGGCTGGACAACGGATCGCCTTTTGCCGACGGCGGGCAGCGGCGCGCGTTCGGCCAAGAGCTCGCCGACCTGCTCGACCGCATCCGCGCCGTGCCGAACCTGAGGGACTTCCTGCTCCCGCCCGAGTTCGCCGAGCTGCTGCCCGCCGCGGAGCACGGGCCCGTGGTGGTGATCGTCATCGCCGAGCACTGCTCGGCGGCGATGGCGTTGACGCCGGAGGGCGTGGTCGTGGTCGACCTGCCCGACGCCACCCCCGACGCGGTCCGCGACCAGGTCGGGGCGCTGCTCGGCGCCACCGGCGACGATTCGGCCCCCGACGTGCTGACCGGGGTGCTGCGGTGGGCGTGGGACGCGATCACGGGCCCGGTGCTCGACGCGCTGGCGTTGACCGGTGTCGACCCGCTGCCCAGGCTGTGGTGGTGCCCGACGGGCCTGCTCTCCCTCGTTCCCCTGCACGCGGCAGGCCACCACGACGACGCGTCCGGCCTTGGCCCGCCGCGCACCGTGCTCGACCGCGTGGTGTCCTCCTACACCCCGACCGTCCGAGCGTTGTTGCACGCCCGCAGGCCCCGCGCGGACCGACCCGTGCGGCCGCTGGTCATCGCCATGCCGAAGACCGACGGCGAGGCCGATCTGCCCGGTGCCGAGCTGGAGGCGGCGGCAGTGCGCTCGGCCATCGCCGACGCCGAGGTGCTGATCGGAGCGGATGCGCACAAGGCCGCTGTCGTCGACCGGGTGGCCGATCACGACTGGGTGCACTTCGGCTGCCACGGCAACACGGACCTGGACAACCCGTCGGCGAGCGGTCTGCTCCTCGCTGACCACAAGGCGGCGCCGCTGACCGTTCTCGACGTCAACCGGCTGGACCTGGCCGACGCCGAGTTCGCGTTTCTGTCGGCGTGCTCGACCGCGCGCACGGGGTCGGCGCTGCCCGACGAGGCGATTCACCTGGCGTCGGCCTTCCAGATCGCGGGCTACCGGCACGTGGTGGCGACGCTGTGGCCGATCGCGGACCGGCACGCGGTGAGGATGACCACGAGGGTGTACGAGGCGATCGCCGAGGAGGGGGTCGGTGCGACCCCCTACGCACTGCACGAGGCGACTCGGGACCTGCGCGACACGTGGAGGGCCTTCCCCGACGTCTGGGCGGGGTATGTCCACAACGGCGCCTAGAGCGTACGTCTCGTATTACGCCGAGTCGGTCGAGCACGTCGATCAGGTCCGGTCGTTCGCGGCCCTGCTGCGCTCACACGGCATCGACGCGCGAATGGACATCTGGGCGGGCACGGCGCGCCTCGATCGTCCACTCTGGAGCCTGAACGAGTTGCGCGCGGCCGACCGGGTGCTGGTGATCGCGTCGCCGACGTACCGGCGGGTCGGGGACGACGGGGTCGCCGTCGCGGAGATGGCCGACCTCGCCGGCGAGCTGGCCGCTTTGCGGGACCTCGTGCACGGCGACCGCGACGGGTGGCTGCCCCGGATCGTGCCGGTTCTGCTCCCGGGGCGCGACATCGTGGAAGTGCCGGTGTTCATGCAAGCCCGGACCGCGGGAGCCATCCGGGTCGCGGAGCTGACCTCCGCCGGGGTGCGCCCTCTGCTGCGGGAGCTGACCGGCAGCCCCGAACACCTGCCGCCGCGGTTGGGTCCGGCACTGCCCGATGTCGTCTCCTCCGCCGTGGTCGTGACCCCGGACTCGGCGGTGTACCAGGCGCTCGGGGTGGGCGTGCTCTCCGAGACGGAAGCCCGGGGGACGCTGTTCGAGCTGGTCGCGCCCGGCCGTTCGGCGTTCTGGCTCGGCCAGATCGCCGAGACCGACCCCGCGGCCGCCACCCACGTGGAGCGCGTTGCCGCACGATTCGCCGGGCTGCCAATCCTGCTGGTGGGCACGGCGGTGGGATTGTCCGGGGTCCGGGCAGGACACGTCGTGGTGGCCGACCACGTGTATGGCTATGACTCGGCACATTCAGCCGACGACGGCGACCGCGCCCAGATCAAGACCGCGGCCCCCGCCCACCGACTGCTCCAGCGTGCCCAGGCTGTCGCTCGCACCCAGGTGCGCGCCGTCGTGGGCCCGGTGGCCACGGGAGCAAAGCGGATCACCGGGCGGTGGTCACCAGCCGCCGCCTGGATCGCCGACCACTGCGCCGACGCCCTCGCCGCCGACTCCTGCGCCTACGGCTTCCTCCACGCGGCCTCGGCGGCCCCGGACGTCGAGGCCCTGGCGATCCACGGCATCACCAGCCGCCTCGGCGCCCGCACGGCCCGCGCGGCCGCCCCTGCCGCGGCGGCCTTCGCGACCGCGCTGATCGACTCGCTGACCGGTCACCGATAGAGACGGGCGCCGTCCTGCTTGGTCTATCTCGACGGTGTCGTGCTCGACGTCCCTGCCCGTCGACCCGTCTCGGTCGCCGCCGCGCTGTGCGCACGGCCACCTGTTCAGTTGATCAAGGTCTTTGTTAGATTTCCACGAGTGGACCCTGCGACCATGCGCGTGACCGACACGGTCACCCTCCATTCCCCGGAACCCGGCGATCTCGGCTGGGTCGTCTCCGCCCACGGCGCCTTCTACGCCCGTGAGCACGGCTGGGACGCGACCTTCGAGGCCATGGTGGCCTCCTTGGTGGCCAGCTACGTCGCCGAGTTCGACCCCGCGCTGGACCACTGCTGGATCGCCGTATCGAACGCCGTGCGGGTCGGCTCGGTCTTCTGCGTCCACGAGGACCGCGAGACCGCCCGCCTGCGCATGCTGGTCGTCGACCCCGACGTCCGCGGCCGGGGGGTCGGCGCCCGCCTGGTCGGCGAGTGCGTCCAGTTCGCCCGCCAAGCGGGCTACCGACGGATGGTCCTGCTCACCACCGACGACCTGGCCGCCGCCCGCAGCCTCTACGAACGCGCGGGCTTCGTCCTTGACCGCGTCGAGCCCGTCCGCCAGTTCGGCCACAAGGTCAACGAACAGCACTGGTCGATGGACCTCCAAGGGATGTCCCTCAACTGATCTTGTGCTCGTGTCAAGAGACGGTTGGCCGGCCGGTGGTGATGAGGTTGCGGAGGAAGCCACCGAGGACGACATTGACACCATTTCGGACAGATTCCCCGGTGGTCGTCAACTCGTACTTTCCCCATAGCCAGCACCAACAGCAAAGACGAACTGCTCATGCGCCAAGCACGGCTTCAGGTGGATTCCTCGAACTGGGCGAGCTGGTAGCCTTGAGGACTGCGACGACAACCTGGCGGGTTGCCATCGCCGGGCGCTGCGACCAAGCGCGAAGCGCCGGGTTTGACCGAGGCGGATGGCCTTCACGTGCGGGACTTCTCGCGTAGGATACTGCGATGATCATGGGGATGTCTCCTCCCGCCAATCCGATCGCCGTGGGGTGACCATGGACGTCTCCAACTCGGTCACGGCAGCGTGGATCAGCGGTCCGGTCATCCAGATCGGCTCGGTGTCGAAGAATGTGACGCTGGCCTTAACACGTGCAGACTACACGCTGCAATGGCTCGAACCTGTGCCGCTCACCGATGAGACCGAGCACGTGCCACAGCATAAGAAGGCTCCGAGTTACCTACTCGACGCGCGTCGAGGGGTCGTGCCGTATCTGCCCAGGCCTGACGTGCAGGAACAGTTGTCCGCATGGTTGAGCGACGACGCGCCGATGTCAGTGCTGCTCGTGCACGGCCCTGGTGGTCATGGGAAAACGCGACTGGCCGCCGCGTTCGCGACTCGCGTTCACCAGATGGGCTGGCTAGTCGCGCAAGCCGTGGAGTTCACGCAGCAGGCACAGCCTGGAACCCCCGCCGACCGACCGGTATTGGTCGTGGTGGACTACGCCGAACGGTGGCGCGCAACTGTCCTGCAGCGCATGATCGCATCGTTGCCCGCCGACTTCCGGGGACAGCGGGTGCGGGTCTTGTTGCTCGCGAGGTCGTCCGCGCTGTGGCGGCCACTGTCCGACCAGTTGGACCGGTTGCCCGTGGAACTGCCGGAGCCGATCCGGCTGGGTGATCTCGCCGCCGACCGCGAATATGTGTTCCACCACGCGGTGGGCGTTTTCAGCACGGCGTTGAACCGCGAAACCCGCGAGATCGAGACACCGGACTTGTCGAGCGCAGCTTACGAATCGGTTCTCACCTTGCACATGGCCGCTCTGGTAGCGGTGTGCTCGGACTCGCCGGAGGATCATCCGGCGCCTGGCGAACTGTCCCAGTACTTGCTCCGCCACGAACGCCGTTTCTGGCCGACGGAGATCTGGGATGACCTGGCGTGCTGCGTCTTCCTGGCCACCTTGCTGGGACCGGTCACCACCGAGGCCGCCTGCGCGCTGCTCGACCGCGCCAGCGTCGCGCGTGACGCGTTACGTTGGCACGACCGGCTGTACCCGCCCGCCGCCCGCACCGCGCTGACGCCCCTGCGTCCGGACCGCTTCGGCGAGGACTTCATCGCGGACCACCTCCTGCACGATCCTCGCGCCTGCGACCTGCTCACCGAGCTGCCGCTCGGCCGGAACGGGCTGATCACCCTGGCCGCGGCCGCTGAACGTCACGAACACGTCCGAAACCTCCTCTGGTCACTGCTGCCCTCGACACCGAACGACGACCTCAGTGATCCGCTGATCGAGGTTGTGGCACAACACGCTCCGACAGAGGTGCGCCAAGCGGTACACGACAGACTGCCCCACTTCCGGGTCGACCTCCTCCGCTCTCCCCTGCTACTCGCCCAGCAACTGCACGACTCGCTTCCAGTCGACGCGCGATTCGAGCGTGCGGTGATGATGACCGACCTGGCGAATCGGCAATCGATAGCGGGCGACCACCAGGCAGCCCTGACATCCGTCACCGCCGCGATCGAAGACCTCCGCCAATTGTCCGAAACCGACGCCAAGGTGCAGTCGGAGCTCGCGAGAAGCCTGCAGGACGCTGGCACCTATCTGCACAACGTCGGCAAGTGGACGCTCGCCTGGGGTCCCGCTGATGAGGCGGTCGAGATATACCGGAAGCTCGCCGCCGAGAATCCCGCGCACCGGTTCTCCTTGGCACAGGCACTCACCACCAGCGCCCTGCGGTTCAGCGAAATCAACAATCTGTCACAGGCAGCGATCCTCGCCCGTGAGGCGATCACACTCTGGCAACGGATTCCCCGGTTCGACCCGTTGTTCCACGACGAACAACTGGCCAGGGCGTACAACGCGCTCGGTGTCGTACTACTCCGCGACGATTCCGCCACGGAGGCGGTGGAAGCGCTCACCGAAGCCGCCGCGATCTACCGCAGGTTGACCGAGCTCGATTTCCTCACGTACCTGCCCAGCTGGGCTCGCAACATGGCGAACGTGGGCGTCGCCCTCGCCTTCGCATCGCGCCACGACTCCGCGCTGACGTGCGCTTTGACGGCAGTGGAAGCCTGCAGAATACTGGTCAGCCTGGACGAAGAGGCTTTCCTGTCGATGCTGGCCAGTGCCTGCCTCGCACTCGCCAGCGGACAGAACTCCACACCGGACCCCGCACCTGAAGCGCTCCCCCACGCTGAGGAAGCCCTCGCGCTGTACCGCCGGCTCGAAACACAACAACCCGGAGTGTTCAAGGACAACATGGCTGCCGCGGAAACGATCCTGGCCGAACTGAGGTTCACTCCTCACCGCCCATGATCCAGGGAGTTCCTGCACCTCGTCCCAGCGTCACAGGAACCAATATTCAACTCGACTCTGCCAGCATACGACTGTCTTCCGGCGATCACCTCCGCGTCCACTTTCCTCCAGACTTCGTTCACACGGCGATTTCCAGGTGCTCCAGTCCTCGGTACGTGCGGTTGGAGTTCCACTGGAAAGACAGTGATTTCGCGTTCGGGCAGCGACTGGCGAACTCCCGCAGGGTCAGGGTCGCCTCCAGGCGGGCCAGGGCGGCGCCGATGCAGAAGTGGGGGCCGACGCCGAAGGCCAGGTGGTCGGTGCGGGGGTGGCCGGGCACGTGGGTGGGGGCGCGGGTGGGGGCGTCGGTGGGGGTGAACGGGTCGCGGCCGGTCAGGGAGACCACGACGGGGGCGGTGGCGGGGATGTGGGTCCCGTCCACGGTGACGGTTCCGGTGGCGGTGCGGGCGACGTGGCCCAGGGGTGGGCGGAAGGCCAGCACCTGCTCCACGACGGAGTCGGCTTCCTCGTCCGCCAGTGGGCCGGTCAGCTTGTTCTCCACGGCGTACCAGAGTGTCATTCCGATGAGGGACGCGCTGGTCTCCAGGCCGCCGAAGAGCACCATCGAGCAGGTTGCCAGGCGGTCGCGGTCGCTGTCGCCCGCCAGTGCCCAGATCGCGCCCGCGCCGTCCACTTCGGCCATCGCCGCGCCCATCTCGCGCACGGCCTCCTGCGCCCGGCGCGCCCGGTCGACGCGGTAGGAGGCGGCGATGAAGTCGGCGATGGCGCGCGCCCACCCGTGCAGCCGCTCGGTGGGCACGTCGGGCAGGCCGACGATGTGCCCGATCGCCCTGGCCGAGATCTCCGCGGCAGGCCCGGCGATGGCGTCACCGCCGCCGGAGCGGGCGAACCCGTCGACGGCGTCGGCGACGATGCCTGACAGCTCCTCGCGCAGCCTGCGGATGCCCGCCGCGGAGAACATGGCGCCGACCTTGCGCCGGGCCGCCTTGTGCTCGTCGCCGTCCAGCATGACGAACCAGCGGCCCAGGGTCTCCAACAGTTCGGCGCACTCCGCCCGAGCGCCGCGGGGCAGGTGGAACCCCGTGCCCATCACCTGCGACGAGAACACCGGGTCGGCCAGCGCCGACCGGGCGCCGTCCCCGGCGATCACCCAGGACCCGAGGTCGTGGCGGTAGCAACCGGGCCCGCCCGTGCTGTCCGACATGGATCGTCCTCCCCCATTCGTCCGTCGACCTCGGAATCCGGCTGAGGAACGCTGGAAACCCCTCGCCCGCACCGGAAGCGGTCGCAAGATCGAGAGTAGCCGATCACCGCAAGGGCGATCCGCGCCTTTGGTCCCGGTCGAGAACCGGTACACCGCAGGGGTTTTCCTCCTTGCCTGCGCGAGAACACCTGTGCATGGTGGGGCTTCCAATTGAGGGGTCGGCTGACCATCCGGGGGACGTCATGCACCACGAGCGTTCGGCACCGCCGGACAACGGCGAACCGCCGCGAGCGCGGGGAAGGGCGTGAACGTGCTTTTGCGACCACCCACGACCGCCGACTGGCTGGCGACCCTCCGCAAGGCCGACGGCGCGGCCCGGCGTCGGCTGGTCCTGTTCGCCCACGCGGGTTCCGGCCCCAACGAGCTGCTGCCCGCGTTCGGCTGGGCGCCGCCGGACGTGGAGATCACCGGCATCGTCCTCCCCGGACGCGAGCGCCGCTTCCGCTGCGCCTTCGAGGAAGTCCTGACCGACACCCGAGCGGTGCTGGACGCCATCACGACCGGTCTGTGCGCGCTGCCCCCGCTGCCGACCGTGCTGTTCGGACACAGCCTGGGAGCGCAGCTGGCCGCGGCCACCGCCGCGGCCGAACCCGTTTCCTGCCAAGGGTTGGTGCTCTCGGCCTGCCCGCCCGCCACGCCGGGGTACGAGGAGCCGCCGCCGGAGGAGACCGAGGTCCTCGACATCATCTCCCGCACCGACGGCGACGCCGTGTCCGCCATCGACCACCCGGCGCTGCGCGAGCGCGCCCTGAGGGTGCTGCGCGCCGATCTCGCCCTGGGCCGCAGGCTGGCCGCGGCCGCGGCCCGGCCCCGGGTGACGCCGGTGGTCATCGGCGGCGCCGACGACCGGCTGGTGACGCCCGCCGAACTCGACGTGCTCGCCCGGCAGCACGGCGCCGGGAGGCCGCACCTGCTGCCCGGCGGCCACTTCTCCCTCCTCGGCGAGCACAACGCCGCCGCCGTCCGCCGGGTCGTCGGCGGTGTCCTCGACAGCGTCCTCAGCGCCCCGCCCGCCCCGCCCCAGTCCGCCACCCCACCACCACTGCGAGGACGCCCATGTCTGTAGACCTTCAGCCCACCACGGCCGTCGACGGGGCACCCGCGGCCGAGCGCCACTGGGACAGGGCGGACCTCGGCGCCCTGGCCGGGCGGCCGGTCGCGGCGGTGCTGACCGCGCTGCTCCTGGTCGCCCGCACGCACACCGACACCCCGCGCGCCACCATCGGGCTGGTCCGCGGCGGCCTCCTGACCGCCCGCGACGGCGGCTCGCTGGTCGGCGCGTGCTTCACCCGGATCGGGGGTTCGGCCGTCGACGCGTTCGAGGTCGGCCTGGACCCCGACCACCCGCACCGGCACACCGCGTACTCGGCGCTGGTCTTCGCCTCAACGGTGTCCCTGGCCGCCGACCACGGCCTCCCCCGCGTCGAACTGGGCGTCGGCCACCCGTTCCCCAAGGCCAAGCGCGGCGCGTCCCTGACCCGCCTGTGGGACATGACCGCCCGCTGAGCACTCAGGCCGGTGCGCCGACATCCCGCGCGAGCGGGTGCTTGCCGACTGGGTTCACCCGGCGCGGGGAGGTTCGGCGTGTTGTGCCCGGACGGGCTTGCGGTTGACGTAGGCGGCCAGGCCGCTGAGTTCTTCGTTGGCGATGAACGCCGACCGCACGGTGAGGATGGCTTCCTCGACGTGGGTCTGGCAGCCCCACGCCGCGTCGCCCCAGGGGTCGGCGACCTTGAGCTCGGCCGGTGCGGTGCACCCGTCGGCGCCGCCGAGCCCGCACCGCTCGGGGTGTGGCACGGCGGCCTGCGCGGCCGCGGCGGTGCGCATCCGGGCGGTGAGTTCGGCGGCGGCGGTGGCGCGCTCCTCGGCCTCGGCCCGCAGTTTCCGCTCCATGCGTATCGCTTTGGCCAGCTCGTCACGGGCCGCTTCGGCCCGGGTCTCGGCGTCTCGGCGCGCCTGCTCGCTGTGGTGGCGTTCGATGGCCAGGGCCGCGGTGCCCGCGAAGACCCGGGAAAGGGCGAAGTCGAAGTCGTGCGGGACGCGCGGGACCCGGTGGTACATGGCGAAGGTGCCCAGCAGGCTCCCGTCGCGGGCCAGGATCGGCGTGGACCAGCAGGCGGCCAGCCCGGCCCGGTCGGCCAGGTCCCGGAAGTCGTCCCAGAACGGGTCGGTGGCGATGTCGGTGACGATGACCGGTTCCCGTCGATGGGCGGCCGTGCCACACGAGCCGACGCCCTCCCCGGTGGCGATCCCGTCGATGGCCTGGTTGTAGAAGTCGGGCAGGCTGGGCGCGGCCCCGTGGCGCAGGTGCAGGCCGTCGGGTTCGGCGAGCAGGACGGAGACGAGCACCTCCTGCGGCGCGAGGCTCTCGATGCAGCGGGACATCCCGTCGAGGACATCGGCCAGCGGAGCCTGCCGGGCGATCTGCTCGAGCAGGGCGCGGTGTTCGGTCATCAGCTGCTGGGCGTGCTTGACCTGGGTGGTCTCGACGCCGATCACCCGGATTCCGATGACGGCGCCCTCGGCGTCACGACGCGGCTCGTAGGTGAAGTCGAAGAACGCCTCCCGCGCGTGCGGGCCGGTCTCGAACACGACTCGGACATCGCGGCCGGTGTGGGACTCACCGGTTCGGTGGACTTGGTCGAGCAGAGCGATGAAGCCCTGACCGGCCAGTTCGGGCACCAGCTCGACGAGCGGGACACCGGTGCGCGCCCGCTGCTCGCCGATGGTGGCGAAGAACGCCGGGTTCGCCGTCTCCACCAGGTGCGAGGGCCCCACCAGCGAGGCGAACACGGCGATGGACTGGCCGAACAGTGCCCGCAGGTCCTCCTCCGCCGACTGCCCGGCGACCGCGGGCTCCGCGGCGAGGGGGTGCTGGCCTGATGCCGCCGTCATGGTGTGGTCCGTTCCTCGTTTGTGCGGTGTCACCGTAGTACCGGGAACGATCGGGTGCATAACGGCCGTGCCTGCCACGGCGGGCACGCCGAGCAGGCCGGTTCACGTCGTCACAACTTTCTAGATAGAAGATGAAAGTAACATCCACAACTCTGAAACGTGCAATAAGCGTTCTAGCTGCATCTTCACAGAAAAAGCAAACGAGGTATTGCGAAACGTTTCAATCCTTCGGATACTTGGCAGCATCGACGGTGACGACCCGCGAAAGGCGCATTCTGGGAGCGCTCCCAACATTGTGTGGGACATCTTTGTCCCGCATCGGGGATGCGCTATCCGTTTGCCTCCCGTGGACGTCGATTGGCAGAAGTCCGCTCCCATTCGCTCCCGCTCGTGTTGTTGTCCCACAACGAGAGGAACTTGGTGCAATGAAGCTCCAACGGTTGGGCTGGGGAGCCGCGGCGCTCGTCGCCGTGGCCTTCAGCGGCGCGGTGGTGCCGCAGGTGATCGCCGCGCCCACGACGCCGCCGAACGCATCGGTCCAGGCAGTGGCGGCGTGCGGTGAGGGCACCTTCCACGCCGAGGTCGTCGCCAGCGGCGGCACGTTCACCGCTCGCCGCGGCAGCAGGACCGTCTACACCGGCTCCGACTTCCGCTCCGCCGCCCAGGCCGCGATCAACAGCCTGACCGCGGGCCGCTCGTCGAAGGAACGCGTCGTGCTCCGCGCGGGCGGCACCGTCAGCGCCGGGTCGCGGATCTCGCTGCCCAGCTATACCGTCCTGGACTCCTGCGGGACCATCAACGTCTCGGGTACCGGTTCCGGCGACAACGCGCCGGTCTACTCCCGCGGCACCACCCAGGTCGAAGTCCAGAACCTCGCCCTGACCGGCTCACCGGTCTACGGCATCTTCATGCGCAACGTCACCAACGTCGCCCTCGGCCAGATCGACATGCGCCTCTCCCGGGGTCTCGGTGTCCGCATCGACAACCGCGGTGACACCAGCCAGCGCAGCCGCAACATCACCATCAACACCGTCTACGTCCAAGGCGCCTCCTCCCACGCGGTCGAGACCTATGGCGTCGACAACATCACCATCGGCACCGTCACCGCCCGCTCCGTCGGCGAATCCGGCCTCCTGCTCAACGAGACCACCAACGCCACCGTCGGCACCGTCGACGCCCAGAACGCGGGCGCCGGCACCGGCTACGCCGCCTTCCGCACCGCCAACCGCAACGGCCGCATCAGCAACGCCTACCCCACCAACATCCGCGTCGGCCTCGTCAGGGCCAGCGGCGGCGGGCGCGGCGTCTTCTGCGTCTCCGAGAGCGGCGGCCTGGCCATCGACCGCATCGAGCTGTCGAACACCGGCAACAACGCCATCCTCATCGAGAACTGCAGCAACGTGACCATCGCCAACCAGGGCGGCTTCGTCACCGGCGGCGGCGAGATCCGGTTGGCCGCGCGCTCGGAGTTCCCCAACAACAGCCGCATCTACATCCAGAACCTCGACGTCACCAACCAGGTCATCCGGGAAAGCCCCTGCGGCACCGAGACCGAGTTCCGCAACATCCGCATGAACAACAGCACCTGGGCCGTCTGCTGACCTCGCGGCGCGCGCCGCGAACGATAGGGCCCGCGCCCTGAGGAGCGGGGTACCAGGAACCACGGTGAGCGGCCGCGTCGGCGGGCCGCTCACCGTGGCCGTTGCCGTCAGGGCGGCACGACACCGTGGACCACCACACCCGGCCACCGCATCGCCGCACCCGCATACTCGTCAACGGGCACCCATGGGCTGGACCATGCCCCTCTCCCCTGGCCGGGCGGTTCACAAGGATGACGCGATGACGGGACCACTGATCGTGTCCGTGCACGTCGACGATGAGGCGCAGCGCGCGTGGGACGAGATCAGACGCACGCACTTCCCGGCGGAGAGACTGGTGGTCGGCGCCCACCTGACCCTGTTCCACGCCCTGCCTCCCGACCAGGAGCGCGACATCCTCGCCGCCATCGCGGAGGTCAGCCGCCGCGCGCCATTCCGGATGCGCGGCGGCCCCTACCGATCACTCGGCCGGGGCGTGGCCCTCGCCATCGATTCCGCGGACCTCGCCGACCTGCACGCCGGGCTACGGCGACGGTGGCACCCCTGGCTCACCCGCCAGGACGCGCAACCGTTCCGCCCCCACGTGACGGTCCAGAACAAGGTCGACCCCGACACCGCCAGAACCACCCTGCGGCACCTCAGCACGCGACCACCGCCCGCCGACGCCACCGCCCTGGGTTTGTCCGTCTGGCACTACGCCGGAGGTCCCTGGACCCACCTCCACACCCAGCCATTCGACCCCGATCCGCGATAGCGACCACCGGGCCCGGCTGGTGGGCTCCGCCCGCGGGTCCGCAGAGATTTTCCGCGGAGATTTCCGCGGAGATTGACGTCCCGGATTAGATGGGGCGATGGCGGTCAATGGTGGGGTGACGACGACGCGCGGCGGCAGGCAGTTGGGGCTGCTGCTGGGGGCGAAAGCCGTGTCCGATATCGGGTACGCGCTGGACTTCGTGTGCCTGTCGGTCTTCGTGTGGGAGCTGAGTCGGTCGCCGCTGGCCACGGGGCTGGTGAGCGTGTCGCTGTACGCGGGCGCGATCGTCGGGGGCAGGCTGGGCCACGTCCACGGCGCGCGGTGGAACCGGCGGGCGGTCATGATCGCCGCGGACTTGGTGCGGGCCGCCGTCCTGCTCGTGCTCGTGATCGCCCCCGGCCAGCCGCAGCTCTACGTCGCCGTCTTCCTGGTGGGCGTGGGCCGGTCGGTGTTCGAGGGCACGCTGAGCGCGGCGACCCCGGTGCTGGCGGGCGAGCGGACGCAGCTGGTCAACAGCGTGATCGCCGGGCTCAAGGGCGTGGCGTTCATGCTCGGCATGGGCCTGTCCGCGCTGGCGGTCCCGCTGGTCGGCTTCCAGGGCGTGTTCGCCATCGACGCCGCCAGCTACGCCGTGTCGGCGCTGGTGCTCGCCGCCATCCGGGTGCCGTTCCGGGAGAGCGGGACGGCCGCGGCGGCCGAGGACGGGAAGGTGCTCTGGCCCGCCGTGGTCGCGGCCGGTCTCGTGCCGCTGTTCGCGGTGCGCTCCCTGGACGCGTTCGGCAGCTCGTCGCAGCACGTCGGCATCCCGATCCTGGGCAGCGAGCTGAGCCCCGGGTCGCCGACGACGGCCGCGGGCGTCATCTGGGGCGTCTGGGCGGCCGGGCTGCTGCTCGCCGGGTTCGTCTTCCGGCCGCTGGCCACCCGGTCCATCGCCCGCGCGCCGGGGGTGGTGTTCTGCCTGGCGACGATCGTCATGTCGGTCGGCTTCATCGGCATCTTCTGGTTCGACGACTGGGGGCTGCGGCTGGCCAGCGCGGCCCTCGCCGGGATCGGCGACGCGTTCAGCGAGGTCGCCTTCAAGCAGGCCGTCCAGCGCCTGCCCGACGAGCGGCGCGGCCCGGTCTTCGGCCTCTCCCAGATCGTCGTCAACAGCGGGTTCATGGCGGGGCTGGTCGCCACCAGCCTGGTGCTGACCCCCGACCTGGTGCCGCAGTGGGTGCTGTTGCTGCACGGCGTACCGATGCTGGTGGCCGCCGCCGCGATCGTCCGGTTGCGCGGCCGGTGACCGCCTACCTCGACTACGCGGGCCTCGGGAGGCTCCGCCCGCCCGCCGTGGCCGCCATGCGCGAGGCGCTGGTCGACGTCCTGCCGCACGGCAGCGCCGAGATCGGCCGGATCTTCCCCGCGCGCCGCCGGGTCCGCGCCCTGTTCGCCGACCTGCTCGACTGCTCGACCGACGAGATCGCCGTCGTCCCCAACACCTCGACCGGCGTGCACCTCGTCGCCGACGGCCTGGACTGGCGCCCCGGCGACGAGATCGTGGTGTTCGACCGGGACTTCCCGGCCAACGTGCACCCGTGGCGCGCCCTCGGCCTGCGCCTGGTGTGGGTGCCGATGCGGGACGGCGGCTACCTGCTGGAGGACGTCGAAGCCGCCATCGGCCCGGCCACCCGGCTGGTCGCGGTCAGCCACGTCAACTTCGCCACCGGGTTCCGCATCGACCTCGACGCCGTGTGCGCGCTCGCGCACCGCGTCGGCGCGCTGGTCAGCGTCGACGCGGTGCAGAGCGTCGGGGCGCTCCCGCTGTCGCTGGCCGACACCCCGGTCGACTTCCTCGCCGCGGGCGCGCACAAGTGGCTCTGCGGCCCGGTCGGCACCGGCGTCTTCTTCTGCCGTCGCGAGCACCTGCCCCGGCTGCGCCTGCCGAGCGGGTGGGTGGGCTACACCGGCGCCAACGACATGTTGACCAAGGGCGCGGGCCACTTCCGCTACGACCTGTCCCCGCTGCCGACGGCGGCCCGGGCCGAGGGCGGGATGTACGACGTGCTCGGCATGGTGGGCCTCGCCGAGACCCTTGCCGAATTGTCCGAAGTGGGCATTGACGCCGTCGCGGCCAGGGTAGGCCGGTTGGTCCAGCGACTCACCGCCGGGCTGCTCAGCGCGGGGTGCTCCATCTCCGCGAGTTCCCACGCCGACTCGCGGTCCGGCATCGTCGGCTTCACCCACCCAGCGACGGAATCCGTTGCGCTGGCGAAGGAACTGGTCGCCGAGGGCATCCACGTGTCACACCCCGACGGCTTGGTCCGGGCGTCGCCGCATTACTGGACCGAGGACGCGGAAGTCGACGCGCTCATCGCCGCCGTCGCCCGCACCGGCACTTGTTGACGGCCGGTTGACCGCGCTCTTGTTCACCTGTTCGACGCGCTGCTATCTTCCGATTCATTGTTCCCCAACAGCATGGGAGACGCACATGGCCTACGAGACTTGGGAATCACTGGCCGACGAGGTCGAGATCAGCACCGGAGCCGCGGACTGCTGGGTGTGCCTGGTCGACGCCTGACCAATCCGGACGGCCTCGCGGAGCATCAGCCCCGCGAGGCCTTTCCTCGGCAGTAGGGGGCAGCGCGGCGATGCACCGCTGGGAGCTGGCGCACGGCCACACCGGGGCCAACGCGCCGAGCTGGCTCACCTTCGAGGTCCACCGGCCCTATTTCGACGGTGCCGACTCGCCGCTGACCACGGTGCACGCCAGGGGGTCGCTGTTCGCGGCCCGCCGGTTCGAGCAGCGCGCGCCGACCGCGCCACGCTTCGGGATGACGATGCCGGGGAGCTACCGGACCCTGCTCGACGAGGAGTCCCGGCTGAGCGGCCACCGCGTCACCGACCCGACCGAACTCCCTCCCGAGCTGGCGTCGCCGACCTGGTCGCTGATGGCGGAAGCCTACGCGCACCGAGCCGATCTGGACACTGTGGACAGAGTCGGGCTCGCGCACTGGCTGCTGGCCGTCTGCCTGCCGCACGCGGTGTGCACGCTGTTTCCCCTCGACCGCAACGAAGCCGAGTGCGCCGACCCGGTGACGGCGGCCGGGCAGTGGGCCAGGGCAAGCGCCCTCTTCGCCGTCGCGGGACTTTCCGACCACACCAGGGCCGCGTACGCCCCGCTGGTGGACAATCCCGCCCCGACCACGACGCACGCGCAGGCCGTCGCCGCGTGGGGCTACCTGCTCGCCCGCCACGCCGGTGACGACGCCGCGGCCCCCGCGCTCTTCGCCCGCGCCGGGCAGATCCTCAAAGGACTCGACCTCACCGCTTTCGAGCGCGCCCTGCTGCACTCCCGGCTCCTGCTGCGCCAAGTGGTGCACGCCGAGCGGCAGCACGCGTTCGACCACGCGTGGCAGCTCCTCGCCGAGGCCGAGGACGTCATGGAGAAGCCTGCCGACCCCGACGAGGAGGCGCTGGCCGTCGAGATGCGGCGCAGGATCGTCGACCGCAGCGTCGACATCGCCGTGCGCCGCGGCGACACCGACGCGGAGTCCCGGCTCATCACCGAGGGGCTGGCGCTCGACCCGTACGACGTCAAGATCCGCATGCAGGCCGCGCAGGCCGACGAACGCCGCGGCGACGACGAGGCGGCGCTGGCGGGCTACCTCGACGCGGCCCGGCTCGGCCCGTACGGCACCGCGTTCGCGCTGCTGGCCGCCGCCCGCCGCGCGGGCGCCCTCGGCCACGACGAGTTCGCCCGCGTTCTCGTCGAACGCGCCCACCGCGTCGCGCCCCGCTCCGAACGTGTCCGCCTGCGCCTGGCGGAGCTGTCCGACCCGCCGCTCGCCGAGGTGCTCCAGCGCCCCGCGCGGCACCCGCACGAGAGCAACTGGCACTACCGGATGTACGCCGCGTACTTCAACCTCGGCGAGTCCGGCTCGCCCTGCCTCTACGCCGCGCTGCCCACGCTGGCCCACGGGTTCGCCGAGGCGGGCGCCCCGCCGGAGGTCAACTGGCAGCGCCTGATGCCGCCCGCCTTCCGCGCCAACCTGGTCCGGGAGTCCGGCCTGGCGGAGTTCGCCGTCGCCCACCCCGCCGACCTGCCCGCCCCCCTGCGCACGCCCGCCTGGGAGCGGTTGTGCGCGTGGGTGGCGGAGTTCCCCTCCGCTGACGCCGAACGCCAGTACCTCACCGCGATGGTGCTGTTCCGGCTCGGTTTCGGCAAGGTCGTGCTCGACCTCATCCCGCCGCGCCCGACCGCCGAGCTGACCACCCCCGCGCAGTTGAGGCTGTGGCACTGGCGTGATGTCGTGGCCTACGTCGGCTCGGTCGGGTCCGGCGCGGTCCACACGCCGACGGCGTCCTTCGAGATCGCCGAGCACCCCGCCTGCCCGACGCACCTGCGGTTCGTCATCGCGGTCTTCGCCGTCGTCTTCCACGCGCGGGAGACCAAGTCGCTGGAGGACGCGGCGCACTGGCGGGACAGGGCCCAGGAAAGCCTCGACGAGCTGCTGGCCGACGACGCGCGCCCGCCGTTCGAGAAGGCGATGCTGGAAAGCCGCTTCTACCGCAGCGTCACCTACGTGCCGTTCCTGCGCCGCGACCGCGAGCAGCTGGTCGCGGAGATGGACCGGGCCGAGGAGCTGGCCCGCTCGGTGCGGCCGAGCACGCCGTACGAGGAGTTCCTGGCCAGGGAGAACCTGCGGGCCTGCCTGGAGAGCCGGTCGAAGGAGGCGTTCGCCTTCGGCGAGCACGAGCGCGGCAGGCGGCTCGTCGCCAAGGTGCTGACCATCGACCCGTACGAGCCCAAGACGCACATGGAGCTGGCCGAGGTGCTGCTGGCCGAGGGCCGCGAGCGGGAAGCGGGAGAGTCCTACCTGCGCACCGCCCGCCTCGGCCCGATCGGCACGGCCCGCGGGTACGCGCTCGCGGGCGAGTGCTTCGACCGCGCCGGGCTGCCGGTGCTCGCCGAGGACTGCTTCGCGCAGGCGCTGCGGGTCGACCCGTACGCGGTGTCCGCGGCGCGCGGCTGGGCCAGGGTCGCCTCGGGCGCCCTGGTCGACACCGCGGCGGCCTACGCCCGCGACCTGCTGGCCTGGGGCGCCGCGCGCGGGGCCCGATGATCGAGTGGCGGCTGGGCCCGTCGACCGCGGAGACCTCGGTGCTGCCCGCCTACGCCGACCGCCCGCCGGACGCGGTCCCGCCGGGGTTCCTCGCCGCGGTCGGCTTCCACGGGCACGTCGGGCAGGTCGTCCAGGTGCCCGGGTTCGTGCTCTTCGGGCTCGGCCCGGCGCGCGAGGTGGACGCCGACACCGTTCGGCGCGCGGCGGGCTGCCTGGCCCGCGAGGTGCGCGGGCACCGGCACTTGGCGGTCACCGTCCCGCCGGGCTTCCTGCGCCCGCTGGTGGAGGGGTTCGCGCTCGGCGCGTACCGGTTCACCCGCTACCGCGACCCCGGCGGCACCGAGCGTGTCGACCTGCTCGCCGCCGACGCCGACCCGGCCGACCTGCGCACCGCCGTCGTCCTCGCCGACGCGGTCACCCTCGCCCGCGACCTGGTCACCGAGCCGGGCGAGGACCTCACCCCGGCCGCCTTCGCCGAGCGCGCCGAGCAGGTCGCCCAGAGCAGCGGCCTGGACTGCGAGATCTGGGACGAGCACCGCATCGCCGCGGAACGCCTCGGCGGGCTCCTCGGCGTCGCCAGGGGGTCGCGGCACTTGCCGCGCCTGGTCCGGCTCCGGCACCTGCCGCGGCACCCGGACCCGCCGATCGCGCTGGTGGGCAAGGGCGTCACCTTCGACGCGGGCGGGCTGTCGCTCAAGCCGACCCCGCAGATGATCGACATGAAGGCCGACATGGCGGGCGCGGCCACCGCCCTGGCCGCGATGTCGGCGCTCGGCGCGCTGGCCTGCCCGCACCCGGTCGACGCGTGGCTGCCGCTCACCGAGAACATGGCCACCGACGACCCCATGCGCATCGGCGACGTCCTGTGCATCCGCGACGGCACCACCGTCGAGGTCCGCAACGCCGACGCCGAGGGCAGGCTGATCCTCGCCGACGCGCTCGTCCTGGCAGCCGAGACCGGGCCCGCGGCGATCGTCGACGTCGCCACCCTCACCGACGCCGCCGCCATCGCACTGGGCCGCGACATCGCCGCCGTCATGGGCAACGACCCCGCGCTGACCGACGCCGTCCTCGCCGCCGCCGCCCGCGCGGGGGAGCCGGTGTGGCCGCTGCCGCTGCCGCGGGGCTACCGGCCGCAACTGGACTCGGCCATCGCCGACCTGGTCAACTACACCACCGGCGTCCGACACGGCACCGCCCTGCTCGCGGGCCTGTTCCTGCAGCACTTCGTGCCCGACGGCACGCCGTGGGCGCACCTCGACATCCAGGGCACCGCCATTGCCGAGCGCGCCCACGGTGAATGGCCGCGCGGCGCCACCGGGTTCGGGGTGCGCACCCTGGTGGAGCTGGCCGTCGCGGGCGCGCCCGACCCGCGCCTTGGGGGCTTGCGAGCGGGATAGCCGCCGGGAGCCCGCCCGGGGTGCCCGAAAACCCGTTTACCGGTCCGGCCGGGCGCTGCTAGCGTCAGGGTGAACCGCTGACTGTGGAGGAAGCCATGGTTGCCCGGAACCTCACACCGGGCCACCGCACCGAGGCCGTGTGACGGCCCAGGTGCCGCCCGGTGACATCGCCATCTGGAGCCGATGCACCGCAAGGAGCTTTCTTTCCCATGTCCGGAATACCTTCGTCCACCTGGTACGTGGACTTCTTCACCGAACTGCCCAACGAGTTCTGGCGGCGTGCCGTGCCGCCGGAAACCACCGTCGAGGAGATCGATTTCGTCGAGGAACGCCTCGGCCTCGCACCGCGCTCCCTGGTCCTGGACGTGCCGTGCGGCAGCGGGCGGCACAGCCTGGAACTCGCCCGGCGCGGGCACCGGGTGACCGGTGTCGACCTGTCCGCCGAGGCGATCGGGCACGCCCGGCGGGCCGCCGCCGGGCTCGACGTCGACCTCGTCCACGCCGACATGCGGGAGATCCCGCGTGACAACCGGTTCGACGCCGTGGTGTGCCTCGGCAACAGCTTCGGCTACCTCGAACTCGACGGCCTGCGGGAGTTCACCGCCGCGCTGGGCGGCGCCGTCCGCCCCGGCGGCGGCCTGGTCGTCGACTTCGCCTCGGCGGCCGAGTCGATCCTGCCCGGCTACCAGGCCGAGCCGCGAACCATGCGGACCGGCGACATCACCGTCCTCGCGACCAACGAGTACGACGTCGCCGGGAGCCGGATGCTCAGCCACTACCTTTTCACCCGCGGCGAGGAAGAACTCGACGTGACCGCGATCCACCACGTATACACGGTGGCGCAGATCGTCGATCTTCTGTCCGGTAACGGGTTCACCGACATCGAGCTGTTCGACGGCCCAAGCGGCGAACCCTACGGGATCGGAAGCGGACGACTCCTGCTCACCGCACGCCGAACGTCCTGAGTAGACACTCCGGCCGGGGCACCGCCCCGGCCGGAGATCTCACGACAATGAAACTACGGCCGACCACCGTGGGTCAATGCTAAATGTGAGCGCTAACTTTTAGCAGCCACCCCTGCGACGAGTCGAGTTCGGCTCAACCTGCCCCAAGCTGGGGACATGACGTCAGCTCCACTTTGGACAATACCGGTCGTCACCGCCCAACCGGGCCGGACAAGTCGGCTCACCTGCACGAAACAGTTGCGTTACGTCTTGACCGACTGGGTGCCATCGTTCACAGTCTGAAGACACGAACGACGCTCGTGGCTGTGATTGCCGTGCTGATGCGCTTCTGTTCACGAGGCGGCTTTCATGGCTTGACGTTAGCGCTAACACATAGGCGTCTCGGCATCGGCGGCGTTCCTGTCACCTCGGGCACCCGGGCCTGCGGTGTTTGATCCGAAGGACATGTGATGGAGCATTCAATACGGGCGGTCACCCGGCCCGCGCCCGCGTGGCGACCAAGGGCGACGGCGCTGCTGCTCGCCGGAGGACTGGTCGCCACCATGCTGGCGGGGGCGTTCCACGGTTCGGCCAGTGCGGCGGGGACGACCTTGGCCACCGCGGCGGCGGAGACGGGCCGGTACTTCGGCACCGCCGTCGCCGCGGGCAGGCTCGGCGACCCGACCTATTCCGGACTCCTCCAGCGCGAGTTCGACATGGTGACCGCCGAGAACGAGATGAAGATCGACGCCTTGGAACCCAACCAGGGCCAGTTCTCCTACGCCAACGCCGACCGCATCGTCAACCACGCCCGCAACCAGGGCA